>JAJONP010000152.1 GCA_021323555.1 Gammaproteobacteria bacterium
GAGGCGGCCTTGGGAAGTAACAAGACTCTTGCAGAAAAGCTGAATGCAGAATTAATGCCTCTGCATAAAAAATTATTTCTGGAAACCAATCCAGTGCCAGCTAAATGGGCATTGCATGAAATGGGGCTTATTCCCCCAGGGATTCGGTTGCCATTGCTGCCATTAGATTCACAATATCATGCAGAATTGCGAGCAGCGCTTTTTGAAACAGGCGTACTCCATGAAAAAACAATAATGTAAATAAAAAGGTTAACTATGCGTTCTTTAAAACTATTTTCTATTATGTTGTCTCTATTCACACTGACGGCTTGCTCTTTCCACGGCAACCACAATGTTATTCAAAATCGCGATACAGATTATTTAAAAGCCAAAAGTGTACCGCCTTTAAAAATACCTCCGGGAATTTCGTCTTCTACAATCACCGCGCACTATCCTGTATCGGAGAAAGAATATCCAAACAGCATCACCCCTGTTGATCTTACACCACCCGAATTGAATACAACAGGTCAATAGGGCTATAATCGTCAAGCTTTTCAGGAGGGGTACCGAAGCGGTCATAACGGCGCCGACTCGAAATCGGATGAGGGGCTAACGCTCCTACGTGGGTTCGAATCCCACCTCCTCCGCCAAATCAACATTCTGAAAAATCCAATACCATCGAAGCAGTGGCATTGAAATGGTTTAACAAACAATGCCCTACCTGGGTTGATCACCAGGCTAAAGATGTAAGGTAACCACGCGAAACCATAGAGGAATCCGTAAGGAGGAATCGAATCTGCCAACACAAAAGCGAAGAGGAACAGAGATAAATGGTAAGGTTAATATAATGTGAACTCTTGCATACTCATTGTAATGCAGAAGAACCCAAATGTGCTGATAGGCTAGCCGAACGGTATTACAGTTACATATATTTAATAGATATTCGCCACAATTTACAGAACAGATTACTGTAAATTATTTATCGAAGTAAATTTTTTGATTGCACCTCCTTTTATCGTATGCCATAATGTGTACATTAGGTGGCATTCCGTAAAAGCTGAAGAAAAAAATGAAACGCATTGAGTGGGATGAAGAAAAGAACAAGCAATTACAAATAGAACGAAGCATAAGTTTTGAAGCTATAACAATTGCCATCGAATACGGCAAATTGGTTGATATAATTCCCAACCCAAGCAGTCGCCATGCTCGCCAAAATGTAATGGTTGTTGAAATTGATAATTATTTAGTGCTTGTGCCTTTTGTTGAAGAGGAAGAGAAAATATTTTTAAAAACTGCTTTTAGAAGCCGAAAAATCACGCGAAATTATCAAAGGAAAACAACAGATGAAACAACCTAAACAAAAATTAACCCACGAAGAACAAGCTATTTTAACCGCTTTTGAATCGGGTAAATTACATAGCATCCCTAAACTCGAAGCTGAAAAAAAACGTCTTCAAAATATCGCCAAAGTACATGGCATTAAAAATCGTCGTGTTAGTTTACGTATGACTGAATGGGACTTCACAAGAATTCAAGAAAAAGCCCTACAGGAAGGGCTGCCCTACCAAAGCTTACTTTCTAGCATTATTCATAAATATTTAACAGGCCAGCTTAACGATCATCATTAATATTAATAAAGACAAGCGAGCATCCAACCCAGGTTAAGTTGATCTTTTAGTAGCAAATGTATGGAGGTGTTTTTAAGGGTATGTCATGAAATTGAAATTTATAAATATAATTATAATTAATTAGTATAAGAGATTAAAATAACATGAAAGAAAATTTAGCTATTTTTGAAGAATACAATATTAAAAACATTCAACTATGTAAATGCAAAATTATGAAATTTCCTCTACAATTGATTTTTTTAATACATACTTAGCACTCAGAGGCCACCACATGCATAATGTAATCACCCAGCAGGAATCCGAAGATCCGGTAACGAAAAAAGTCCTTTATGGGATCTATGCTCTCTTCATTGTATTCCCCGTGTTTCCTATTGTTGGAGTCATATTTGCCTATGTTTTTAAAAATGATGCTAAAACGATTTTAAAACCACATTATCAATACTTAATTCGATCATTTTGGATTGGAATTTTGTATACTGTTGTATCTCTTGCATTATGTCCATTCGGTATCGGTATAGCCTTATTAATTTTGAGTAGCATTTGGTGGATTATTCGGATGGCTAGAGGCTTAAAATCTCTACTATACAATAAAGCAATTGTTAATCCTACATCATGGATTTTTTAATCAAGACAACCATCTCATATTATAAAATAAAAATGATGAATAGGTCGCACCAGGATTAACTTTTTGATTAATAATCACTCCAAATTTTTTCACTTGTTCTGTGAACTCTTCAATTTTCATATTAACATCCAAGACCCCATCTTGTGTTGGAGAAAAGCCCTTCAAATAAATCTCGCTTCCGATGAAAGCAAATTTTTTTGTATAAACCGTGGAAGTAACAAACCCACCTCTATAAAAACGGCTTGAAACATTTTTAATAGAAAATCCACGCAAAGAATAAACCTTAGCTCTTACGCTATTTTTTTAGACTTATTAGAATTCTTTCACTTTGGCAAAACTAATTCTCAAGTGGATGAATTAGCTTACTTGATATAACATTCATGCAACAAATAATGAGGGATTCTATGACTGATATTTTTAGTATGCCTGACAAAGAGTTAAAGGTTGCAGCATTTCAGAGCCATATCAGTGAGGGAAATAGCGGAGCCAATCTTAATAAAATTATTGAAATAAGCAGCCTAGCTGAAAAAACAAATATTGATTTATTAACATTTCCTGAAAGCTATCTTCATGGCTATTTCTCTAAAAAAGATAAGGCTCTTAAAAATTCAGACCCGATGTGATAGTTAAGTTAAATTTCTTTTAACTG
Source organism: Gammaproteobacteria bacterium (assembly GCA_021323555.1). Next base: position 2,882 of record JAJONP010000152.1, read on the forward strand.
CCCACAAAAGAGCTGGATGTGATTTAATTCTGCTTATCACTTCCTGATCATCAATAAGCAACTCAGGCTCGATAGATTTTTTCTCTCTAATATTATTAATAAACAATTGTTCATTTTCATTAAGAGGCAATAATTTTTTATATCCTATTTTTACTTCCTCTAATAAGTGATCAGTCCATGCGGATATAGAAGAAAAATTCTGATTAAAATTTTGTTTTAGCACAGGAATAAGCTTATTTTTTAAATCTTCTCTATCTACAGCAATTTGATTAGGCTCTATTTTTAAGAAATTTCTTTTATGACTTATAGCAGCGTAAATGACAAAACACAATCGCAATTTTTCTATTTCTAGATTTTGGTACTGGAAAAGATGGTAAGCATCAAAAATATCACGCCCTGCGCCTCGATCCAGTAACGCTGTTAATTTTCCTGCTGCTAGTTCATGAAAATCGAGTAATGGCATTTGTGAAACTTCTTGATTAGCCAGTGTCACACTCTTTCTTTTCTCAATAGAGAGTAGAGGAACCCGATACATAAAGTTTAAATCAATTTCCACGCTGCCTTGCATCCCTAAAGCACTTGGATAATGCCATGTCATTTTACCACCCGCATGGACTTGTGGATTACGAGACAAGGTAAGACCTAAACTCTGCATTACCTGCTTTACTCGCAGCTCAATTTCTGGACGCTCTTGCAACATAATTTCTCGTTCGATCCCACCAATATAATTTAAGTCAGCATCAACAGATAACCTTGGTAAATCAAAATGAAATAGGTTCAAAGCTGTACCGCCTTTTAAAACAAATTTTGTTTTTAAAAAACTATCATCTGCAATGCTATTTAATATCGAAATAAGCCAAACGACTTTTTCTATCATTTCTTGCCGATAACCTGTTGTTTTTTGTTCTTTGACTAGACGTTCTTTAGATAAAATCATTATTAGGTTCTTCCCATGTTTTATTAATAATAATTAAAGGAACCATCAAATTCCAACGCTTGAAATACCGACAATTCTTTTCTCCCCGTTGCCCCATATAGTGCTTACTTTTAGGCTTATGTTTTTCAAGCGACTTTAAATGTTCTTCTGTAACATTAAATTGTTTTTGGAATTGCTCGAGAAAAAATCCAACTTTTGCTATCGTTGTCGCATTCTCTAAACAAATAGCGTAATTTATCGCTCGTTCTACATCTAAAAAATTTATCATCTCGCCTGCGCGCCAGATTTCTTCCCAACCACCCGCCAATGATGGCTTGTCCAAGCAATCTACTAAAGTACGTTCAATTGTCGTTACTGTAATATCTAATCCTTGCCGATCATACGGCTTAGTTTCTAGAGTTATTTGTTTTGATCGTAAAGGTTTAGGATGCGCTATACGTTGATAACGGCTTTGCAGAAATTGAAATGGCTGAATAATAGTATGAGAAAAAAAATAAGATAGCATATAGACTGAATAAGCTAAAGCGTGAAAAGATAAAGCAGAGTGATAAGCAATAATAGCATCTGATGTAACTCGACCTGCAATCAAAATAGAATCATCTGCTGCTACTCCTTGTCTCTTTACTGCATAGTACCCTCCACGAATACGCACAATATGGCCTCTTGCCAAATGATATTGTAATGAAGCTTTCAAGCTATTTAAGTTATAATTTCCATATTGTTTGACATAAGCAACTAGTTCTTCATGTCGAAATACAGGATACTCCCCAAAAAAGGTATCTAGCCACATAAGTTGATCCTTTTACAAAAAACTATTAATTATAGTAGTAGTTATATTAAAAATATTCAACTATTAAATGCAAAATTATGAAATTTCCCCTACAATTGATTTTTTTAATACATATTTAGTATTCAGAGGCCATCACATGCATACTGTAATCACCCAGCAGGAATCCGA
>JAJONP010000025.1 GCA_021323555.1 Gammaproteobacteria bacterium
TAAAAGTGTTTTCTGTTTTAAATGCGGAATATTCAGAACACTTTGGCTTTACAGAATTAGAAGTAGATGAAGCACTTCAGAAAAACAATTTACAGCATTTATCGACGGATATTAAAGCTTGGTATAACGGTTATCATATTGGTAACACGCAAATTTATAATCCATGGTCGATAGCCAATTGTATTTTTGAAAAGGGCTCGCTTCAACCGTATTGGTTGAATACCAGCGACAATACATTAATAAAGCAAACGATAGCGCATGCGGATGCGCTTCTTAAAATAGAATGTGAAAAGATTCTGGAAGGGAAACCGGTTGAGGCGCTTGTCGATGAAAACATCACCTTTGCTGATTTGAATGGCAGCGGTGATAAGTTATGGACTTTATTGTTATTCTCAGGGTATTTAACATCGACTCGTACAGAGTTAGCAGGTTTTGAAAAAAAATGTCTCTTGCAGCCGCCCAATAAAGAAATTGCCTTACTCTATTCTCATGTGATTAACGCCTGGTTTAAAGAAAGCTTAGGCCAGCAAAATTATCAGTATTTATTAAAAAGCTTAGTCACGGGAGATTTAGAAGAATTTTTAGAAATTTTACAGCAATTTTTGTCAGAATCTCTGAGTTATTTTGACGTAAAAGGGAACGCACCTGAAAAATTCTATCATGGGTTCGTGATGGGTTTAATGGTCAGTTTGTCTGATACTCATCACGTACAATCGAATAAAGAAAGCGGTCGAGGGCGATATGATGTATTACTGATACCTAAAGACTTAACGCAGCTCGGGATTATCCTAGAATTTAAAGTAGGAAAAAAAGGTATAGATTTACAAGCCGCAGCCAATGAAGCCCTTGAGCAAATTAATCAGCGAGGCTATGTGGCTGAACTCACGCAAAAAAATATTAAAAATATACTTAAAATGGGTTTGGCGTTTTATGGCAAAGAAGTAGCATTGGCATCTGAATAAGAAAAAAAAGAATGTGTGTTTAATCGCGTTATTCCTGCTAGGTAAGGTAGGGTGAATTACAACGCAAAAAGCGCGTCTAATCCACCTTGCCTCACTCAACCACTGTTGACGCGTTGTTAGCTAGAGGTTGACATCAAAGCCAAGGGTGTTTCTATTTCTTAGGCTATTTTATTTTTTATTAGCGGAAGAAGCTGAATCTGTGATTTACCTCTACACTATTAATCCAGATTATGATAATATAAAAAATCTGTTTTTAAAAAAGCGATAAAGAAATGCTAAGACAAAGAACCTTAAAAAACGAAATTAAGGCAACGGGTGTAACATTACATGGTGGAGAAAGAGCTGAGTTGATCTTGAGACCAGCGCCACCTGATACAGGTGTTATCTTTCAACGTACCGATTTATCTCCTATGGTTGAAATTCCAGCCCTTGCAGAATATGTGGGTGATACACGATTATCCACTTCATTAATTAAAAATGGCGTTCGCGTTGCGACAGTAGAGCATCTGCTTTCTGCGTTTGCAGGATTAGGTATTGATAATGTCTACGTGGGTGTGAATGCATCTGAAATTCCTATTATGGACGGCAGTGCTGCTCCTTATGTATTTCTAGTGCAATCCGCAGGTATCCAAGAACAAAGCGCACCTAAGCGTTTCATTCGTGTTAAGCGTAAAGTGATGGTAGAAGACGGAGATAAATGGGCTTATTTTGAACCTTTTGAAGGGTTCAAAGTCACGTTCAGTATTGAGTTTAATCATCCTGTTTTCCAAATGCATAGTAAAACCGCTACATTAGATTTTTCAAGTACTTCTTATGTGAAGGAAGTCAGCCGTGCTCGTACGTTTGGTTTTATGAAAGATTTTGAGAACTTACGCAAAATGAATTTAGCACGCGGTGCTACATTAGATAATGCAGTGGCCATTGATGATTTCCGTGTTTTGAATGAAGATGGTTTGCGTTACGAAGATGAATTTGTGAAGCACAAAATTCTAGATGCAGTCGGCGATCTTTACTTACTCGGCTCTAGTTTAATTGGTGCGTTCAATGGCCATAAGTCAGGCCATGCATTGAATAACACTTTATTACGTAAATTATTAGAACGTCAGGATGCCTGGGAGTATGTGACATTTGATCAAAAATCTACACAGGCACCTATTTCTTATGTACGGCCTATGTTGGTGTTTGATAAAGCGTAGAAGTGAGTTAATAAGGTTAAATGCGCTCAGCTATTTTTTCAAGAATAGCTTTCAATTTTATATCTCTATCAGAAAGTTTATTAGCAGTTTCACGTAAGAGTTGCGCATTCCGCGCAGACAGCTTTTGTTGCGGCTCACGGCGGGCAGAAGTTGTGGCAGGTATATAATTTGGCCGGACCTTACAGCAAATGGCTTTAATGGATGCGAAATCGGGATAAGTACGAAGTTTCGGTAATAATTCTGGTATATAAAATCGAAAGCGCGTCATCCAATGTGGATTATCCGCCATTGCAATTAGTGAAGTCTCATTAACGATATTAACAAGCTGGCAGTGCTGCGTGAGTAGGTTTTCTTCCTCTAAAGATTCCTGTAACCATTGGTTCCACTGCTTGATTTGTTTTAATCGAGATAGAAACAGAGCCAGTGTTTTGCTCTCTTGCTGAAAATACTGTGTAATTGCGGAATAATTATTTATTTGGAGCATACTCCCAGATACCTTTAAGTAATGATGTCTGATGTATCGGTTTTCGATGTATCTGTTGTTTTATGGTTTTTCAATATTCCAAAACGAGCAGCCAACAGAGTCAGTTCTACATCGTTGCTAATGCCTAATTTTTTGAAAATACGGTAGCGATTGCTATTAACTGTTTTGGGGTTGATACCTAATTTAACAGCAATTTCATCTATTTCTTGCCCATTCACGATCATAAGCATGATTTCTAATTCACGCTCAGATAACATGTCAAGCTCAGATTCTCCTCCTTTGCCAAAAGAACTCTTTAATGCTAATCGTTGAGCAATATCACCGCTTAGATAGCGTTGTCCTGAGTGCACCATGCGAATCGCGCGAATCATTTCATCTGTTGTACAGCCTTTGGTAATATAGCCTGCCGCACCTGCTTGTAATAAACGTGAGGGATAAGGCTCGTCAAGGTGGATTGTCAATATTAAAATCTTGATATCAAGATCATGTCTTAGCATTTTAGTTGTTGTTTCTAAACCGTCCATGCCAGGCAATTGTACATCCATTAGCACGACATCAGGCGTTAATTCTTTTGCTAAACGTACCGCTTCTTCGCCTGTGCCCGTTTCACCAACAACTTTAAATCCTGGAATGTCAGTTAATAACAGCGTGAGAGCTGTACGAATAAGTGCATGATCTTCAACTATCAAAATTTTAATCAACGACCTTCTCCTTATGTTGGTATCCGCATCCAAATCCAAGCATTTTTCACTGAACATACTCTATAACAAAATAATAAAATAGTAATAACGATATTGGCTAGACATTTTGTAAGATTAATGCGTATTTATGAATGCGCTTAACTGTCAGGGAAACCTCAGCAGTTTTTGCTGAACGTTATGTGATAGGGCAGTATATAAACCAAAAAGGGCTCCTTCCTTCCTGTAGGAGGAACGCCAGGCCAGATCTTGACAGCATTCTATCAATGATATTAGTATCCAAACCTATAGATGGCGCGGGGTGCTGAGAACTTAGAAGTCCTGAGAATTCAGCTGAGAAATACCCGTTGAACTCGATCTGGGTCATACCAGCGTGAGGAACGCCTATCGAACCTATCAGAAATAAACATGCTGCGTTGTTGTGTGTTTAGTCGATTTCTTCGCCATCTTAATTTTCTTTTTTACTTATTAGGGGAAATAATTATGACTTCACTTAAAACTCGAACAACATTATTACTTAATTGGTATGCAAACCCTTACCATACACCTATTTTCGCTGCAAAAGCCTTAGGTTTTTACGAAGACGAAGGTATTAAGCTGGCTATTTTAGAACCGACTGATCCTAGTGATGTCACGGAAATAGTCGGTACTGGGCAAGTGGATATTGGGTTAAAAGCTATGCTACACACTGTTGCGGGTTATGCAAAAGGCTATCCTATTCGCTCTGTGGCAACCCTATTAGATGAACCTCCCACAGGGTTAATTGCTTTAAAATCCAGTGGGATTAACACCTTTCAGGATATAGTAGGCAAGCGCATTGGCTATATTGGTGAATTTGGTAAAAAAATTATAGATAATTTAGCACAACATGCGGGTATTGATTCCAGCACTTATGAAACTGTACGAACGGGTATGAATATCACAGATGCTATTTGCAGAGGTATTGTCGATGCAGGGATTGGGTTTATTAATTTTCAAAAAATTGAACTAGAATATTTACGTGGCGAAGCGAATTTTCTGCGCCTGGATCAACTGGCTGGACTAGGTTGCTGTTGTTTCTGTTCGATTCAATATATAGTGCCAGAGAAAACTATTCAAGAACAACCTGAAATGTTAAAAAAATTCTTGCTGGCAATGCAACGTGGTGCGGCCTTTACGACAGAACAGCCTGATGAGGCATATGAATTACTCTGCCAACAAAAACCACAATTACGCACCGAGTTATATCAAAAAATCTTTTCTCGCTCCTTGCCATTCTTTTCACGTCCCATGTTAAATGTAGAACGTGATTGGAATAAAGTGAATCGTTATATGCAGCATCTTACTATTGTTAAACCCGGATTTGATATTACAAAATGTTATACGAATGACTATTTACCAGCCGTTCCGTATTCAGATATCGAACCTATTGCGTGCTGTGCTTAATTTAAAATGAAAGCAGGTATTGCAGGTGGAGGTATTTTGGGGCAATTGCTTGCATTTGCCCTTATCAACATTGGGTGGGATGTTACTTTATTTGATTTTAGAAAAAAACAAACCTGTAGCGAAACAGCGGCAGGTTTGCTTTCACCAGTGGCTGAATTAAATAAAAATGATTTAGTTATTTTTAAGCTAGGATTAGAAGCTATTGAAGAACATTGGCCGAAAGTCTTGGCACATTTGGATGAAAAAATATATTTCCAGAGAAAAGGCAGCTTATTAGTAAGCTATAAAAAAGATGATGCCGATTTAACTTATTATATTCAACTGGTCTCAAGAAAATTAGGTAACAATAGCGAGCATTATCAATTTTTATCTCAAGAGGAAATAAAAAAATTAGAACCTCAGGTCACTCCTTTTCAACAAGGCTATTATTTTCCTACCGAAGCACAGATAGATAATCAGGCATTATTAAAAAATCTACAAGAGAATCTTATTGCAAGGGGAGTCCATTGGGTAGGAAATACCTATGTAGAAAAGATAGGCCCAGGAAAAATTTGTGTAAAAAACAATGATCATTCATTCGATTTGGTCTTTGACTGTCGTGGTCTTGGAGCGAAAAATGAATTTGAAAATTTACGTAGCGTTCGAGGTGAACTTATATGGCTACATGCGCCTCAAGTGACCATTACGCGCCCCATACGCTTCTTACATCCTCGGTATAGTTTATATATCGCTCCAAGGCCAGATTATCACTATATCCTCGGAACGAGCGAAATTGAATCGGATGATTTGAGCCCTATTTCAGTGCGCACAACGCTTGAATTATTAACGGCTGCTTATAGCATTCATCCCAATTTTAGCGAAGCGCGTATTGTCAATACAGCGACTCATTGTCGCCCTACGTTAGCAGATAATCTCCCTAAGATAAAATACTCGGAAGGTTTAATAGCCATCAATGGGTTGTATCGCCATGGGTTTTTGATTGGACCCAGTTTAGTGTATGATGTGCTACGTTGGATTGAACAAGGCATATCGGCAGTTCATTATATTCCATTATGGGAAAAGCACGAAAATAGGGGAGAAATATGATTGAAGTTTTTATTAATAATCAACCGAATGCATTTGAAGAAAATAGTACGTTATTAACGTTGATAGAAAAAACCAATTGTACGCACGATTGTTATGCAGTTGCATTGAATGGAAACTTTATCCCACGTTCACACTACGCAAAAACTATTTTACAAGAAAAAGATGTTGTTCATATCGTGACTCCTATGCAGGGCGGGTAAATTATGTGGGAATTAGCAGGTAAATTATTATCAAGTCGATTTTTCCTAGGAACAGCCCAATATCCATCGTTACAAATCATGAATGATGCGATTGCTGCTTCTAACGCAAGTGTGATTACTGTTTCATTAAAAAGAGAAATGCCTCAAGAAAATGGCGGTGGAGTATTTTGGTCTAATTTAAAAAACCTTAATTGCCACCTTTTACCCAACACAGCAGGATGCCATCGTGCCGATGAAGCGATTACATTAGCTGAAATGGCGCGTGAATTATTCCAGACAAACTGGATTAAATTAGAAGTGATTGGCGATGATTATACTTTACAACCTGATCCTTTTGAACTTGTGAAAGCAAGCACTGAGTTGGTGAAAAGAGGGTTTGAAGTTTTTCCTTATTGCACAGATGATCTTGTTTTGTGTAAACGTCTGGTAGATACGGGCTGTCAAATTTTAATGCCGTGGGCTGCGCCCATTGGTTCCGGCAAGGGAATTTTGAACCCCTATGCGTTAGAAACATTGCGTGTTCGTTTACCTGATTCTATTTTAATTATTGACGCGGGCATTCGTAAACCTTCAGAAGCCGCTTATGCAATGGAGTTAGGGTATAATGCTGTTTTGTTAAATACGGCTGTTGCAATGGCTAACAATCCTGTTCAAATGGCGAGTGCTTTTCATGACGCCATTAGAGCAGGGCGCCTGGCTTTTGAAGCAGGAATGATGCCAGAAAGAAACATGGCGCATCCCAGTACGCCTTTGATTGATACGGCTTTTTGGCAACAAGAGGACATTAAATAGGAAATGATATGTCATTTACACCCGATGAATTAAAGCGTTATTCACCCCATTTCATGTTAGAACAAGTGGGCTTTGCAGGCCAACTCAAATTAAAAAGCGCTCGCGTTTTATGTATAGGGGCAGGGGGATTAGGTTCACCTTTATTACTTTATCTCACCGCAGCAGGTGTCGGAACGATTGGTATAGTGGATGACGATAACGTTGAATTAAGCAATTTGCAAAGACAAATTTTATATCAGGAAACGCACCTGGGTCATCAAAAAGCACTGATTGCAAAACAACAATTAATGGCGGTTAATTCCAATACGCATATTACTATTTATCCTGAGAGATTTAATGCGAGTAATGCTGAATCCATAGCAAGCCAGTACGACATTATTGCGGATTGTTCTGATAATTTTTTGACGCGATATTTAGTCAATGATACTGCGTTTTCTCTCAATAAGCCTTATGTTTTTGCTAGTGTTACGCAATTCACTGGGCAGTGCGCCACTTTTTTAGGTCACCAATCCGCTTGTTTTCGTTGTTTATTTCCAGTGGCTCCTCCTACCGATATTGCTCCGCCTTGTACGAGTAATGGGATCCTAGGTGTATTGCCAGGTCTGCTAGGTACACTACAAGCCACTGAAATTCTTAAATGGGTATTAGGATTTGGTAATAATTTGTCAGGAAGTTTATTGACTATTGATTTATTGACAATGAAGTTTGAAACATTACGTTTTCAGAGAAATACAGAATGTGTTCTCTGTACTCAACAAAAAGTAACGCTATGAGAAAAGAAATAGGGCTATATCCTATTGTTGATAATAGCCAGTGGCTAGAAAAATTATTACCTTTAGGTATTAAAACAATACAATTACGTATTAAAAATAAAGAAAATAGTGAGCTAGAAAATGAAATTAAACGCAGTGTAGCGCTCGCTAAAAAATATCAAGCGAATTTATTTATTAATGATTATTGGGAATTAGCGATACGCCATAATGCGCATGGCGTTCATTTAGGTCAAGAAGATTTAGACACCGCTAATATTGAAATGATACGCAATGCAGGCTTATGTTTCGGCATTAGCACACATTCTGACGCTGAAGTCGCACGCGCTGATGCGCTAAAACCTTCTTATATTGCATTTGGGCCTATCTTTCCCACAACCAGTAAAGTCATGCCATATCCCGCGCAAGGTATTCAACAGTTAAAACGCTTGCGTCATCAGTTATTAAACTATCCCTTAGTGGCTATTGGCGGGATCAATCTTGAAAGATTACCAGAAGTACTTGCTGCTCATGTTGATGGTATTGCAGTTATTTCTGCTATCACGCAAGCAGAAAATCCTATTGAGATGGCAAAAAAGTTAATAGCTGTTATATCTACTTTTTCTTTGAAGCCTTGATTTCTGCTATAGATAATCCCGTTGTTTTTTTAATAAGAGCCTTATCTATTTTTGCTTGTAAAAGCCGTTTAGCTACCATCATCCTTGTTCTGGTTGTGCCTTTTTTTAAACCTTCTTTCAAACCTTTTTTTAAACCTTCTTTCAAACCTTTATTAATACCCCGTTGTTCTGCAAAACTGACGTAAGACATTTTCTTTTCCTCTTCAAAATCATACACCTTATTTAAATATTCTACCTCAAGCGGCTCAGGCAAGCCAATGAGCCAATCAATAAATTGATATAAATTGACTATTTGAAGTTTATTAAACCCTTTCTCATAGAGCCGTCTGGTGAGGGCAAATTTGGCTTGTTTTCGTTGATTATCTGATTTAGATTTTATTTCCAGTGCTTTTAGCTGAACAAGGATAACATTCGCAAACAAATTATCTGATATTTCTAGCTCGTTTTGTCTATCAGAATAATCTAAGAGTTTTACAACCAGAAATCTTGATCCTAAATAGCACCCTCCTATTTTCATTTCATAATGATTAGGCCGCCAATCCTTACGCTCATCTGTGAGAATAGCACAGCTAATCACAGGCTTTTGATATTTATCGAAAATACGATAAGCATAAGTAAACATCCGTTTTGGAAAATCATTGTCTGGCTTCCCTTGTACTTCAATATGAATTAAGACCCATTGCTCATGGCCGTTTTTAAAATAAATTTTAAGTAATTTATCTACCAAACGCTTACCTGTGTTATTTCCTTTAGTAATGGCTTCTAATTCTTTATCAAGTGGAACAGGTAGTTTTTTCCAGTTAATCAATTGACTAAGTTCTGGTAAACAGTAATCAAAAAAATCTTTTAGATGACTGTCTAAAATTATTTTCCACGCTGTATCGGATTGATTACGCCTCATGGATACTCTCTAAATATTTATCCGCATCCAATGCTGCCATACACCCAAATCCAGCAGAGGTCACTGCCTGACGGTACATAGGGTCAGCCACGTCACCTGCTGCAAATACACCAGGTACACTGGTCGCAGTTGCATTGCCTTTTAAGCCGCTTTGAATTTCAATATAACCATTCGCATCCATTGCTAATTGTTCTTTAAAAATAGCAGTATTGGGTTTATGTCCAATTGCGATAAAAATGCCCGAAGCTTCGATGAGTTGAGTTTCACCTGTGATCGTATTTTTTATTTTAATACCTGTTACGCCTGAATTATTTCCTATAATTTCATCTGTGATATGGTTCCATGCAACAGTAATATTGGTTTTTTTCTGCAAACGATCCGAGAGAATTTTTTCCGCACGAAATTTATCTCGTCTATGAACAACTGTCACTTGGGACGCAATATTAGAAAGATAAAGCGCTTCTTCAACAGCCGTATTGCCACCACCTACCACCACCACTTTTTGATGACGATAAAAAAAACCATCGCATGTAGCACAAGCAGAAACACCTTTGCCCATAAACGCTTTTTCTGAGGGTATCCCTAGATATTGCGCACTGGCACCTGTTGCGATAATCAGTGCATCACAAGAATAGGTTGTTTCGCCTTGCAAAATAAAGGGTCGTTGACTTAAATCAACCGAATTAATTTGATCAAAAATAACGGCTGTTTTGAAACGCTCTGCATGACGCTGCATACGCTCCATCAAAGCAGGGCCTTGTAAGCCTTCGACATCCCCCGGCCAGTTATCAACATCAGTGGTGGTTGTTAATTGGCCACCTGGCTCCTTACCTGTGATGACAACAGGCTTCAAATTCGCACGTGCCGCATAAACAGCTGCGGTCCACCCTGCAGGGCCTGAGCCTAAAATAATTAAACGATGGCGTTGAATTGCTGGCATAATTAATAATTCCTGAAAGTGATCTTTTTTTCATTAAGAATAGGATGGTATAGTACGAGAAGCCATAAAAATTATAAATAAAAATATAACGACTACCTCGTCATTGCGGGTCGCGAAACCCTTGATCATGGCAATCCGGTTTTCTAGCAAGAAAAAAGGTTGCTTGGTTAGAATGGCTTCGTTTTCTTAGCAGGGGAGGTAATACAAGCATCAGGAGTTTTGTTTGAAACAAGCGCAAAAAAATAAAGTACCCCGCCGCCTAATAACCATTCGCATGGGGCATCGCTTGCGCGAAGGCATTTTACTGGTTTCTATTGCCTTGGCCATGTTTTTAATGGTTTCCTTTGTCTCTTACCATAGTACTGATCCAGGTTGGTCCAGTACAGGTGTAGGCAATCAAGTCTTAAATTGGGGTGGTCGCATAGGCGCTTTTTTTGCAGATGTATTCTTATCTATTTTCGGATTTATTGCATATTTATTACCGCCGATGATTGTGTTAGCGGCATGGTTAGGTGTGAGAGAATCATCTGATGCAACCCCAACCAAAACGAGTGAGCTCATTTTTAAATTACTCGGTTTTTTATTAGTTTTATTCAGCAACTGTGGCTTAATCACCTTGTTTTTTAGGCAAGAAACACACTTTTTACCTACGACTACGGGAGGTATTCTTGGTGATCTCATTGCAGTTCAGCTAACGCACGTATTAAATCCCATGGGCAGTGTATTATTATTAATGACAGCCTTATTATGCGGAACAACTTTATTTGCCGGGATTTCATGGCTAGGGGTCATTGATAGAATAGGTTCAAAAGTAACGAATTTATTTGAAGAGCTACAAAAGGTTTTATCTAAAAAAAGCAGTCCTAAAACAGTCAATGAAATAGCTGAACCTTTGTTGAATTTATTTCAAGAAAAAATTAAAAGCCCTGCAAAACCTAAAATAGCAGAGCCTAAAATGATAGAACCTACATTACTACATAGGCAATTACCCACTCAGCCAGTCAAAAATAAAGCAATCACACCTTCTGTCACACTTTCACCAGGCATGTTACCACCCCTTACTTTATTAAATGCGCCGCCGCCACCCTCAGGCAAAGCGTTTTCGAATTTAAATTTTGAAGAACTGTCACAACTTGTTGAGCAAAGATTACTGGATTTTGGCGTAGCAACTAAAGTGGTCGCTGTGCATCCAGGCCCCGTCATCACACGCTTTGAATTAGATTTAGCAGCCGGGGTTAAAGTCAGCAAAATTAGCGGATTAGCGAAAGACATTGCGCGCTCTTTATCTGTTACTAGCGTACGGGTCGTTGAAGTGATTCCTGGAAAATCAGTGATAGGTTTAGAATTACCGAATGAACATCGTGAATTAGTGTGCTTGCGTGACATCTTAGAATCACCCCGTTATGGGCAATCATCTTCACCGCTCAGTTTAGCGTTAGGAAAAGATATAGCCGGTTTTCCAATAGTCGTTGATTTAGCAAAAATGCCGCATTTATTAGTGGCAGGTACCACAGGGGCGGGTAAATCCGTGAGTCTGAATGGCATGATACTCAGTATGCTATTTAAAGCCACACCCGAACAATTACGTATTATTATGATTGACCCTAAAATGCTGGAATTATCTGTATATGAAGGTATTCCGCATTTATTAACGCCTGTGATCACTGATATGAAAGATGCAGCGAATGCCTTGCGATGGTGCGTTGCTGAAATGGATAGGCGCTATAAACTCATGTCTGCACTCGGCGTGCGTAACCTGGCAGGTTACAATTTCAAATTAATTGAAGCTGTTCAAGAAGGTAATCCTATACCCACGCCTGCCTGGTTAATGGCCATGGGCAATCAACCACCGACATTGCAACCCTTGCCAATGATTGTTGTTGTTGCTGATGAATTGGCAGACATGATGATGGTGGTCGGTAAAAAAGTAGAAGAGTTAGTGACACGTATTGCACAAAAAGCACGTGCAGCAGGCATACATTTAATTTTAGCAACACAACGCCCCTCTGTTGATGTGATTACAGGGTTAATCAAAGCCAATATTCCAACGCGTATCGCATTTCAAGTCTCATCACGGATTGACTCACGCACGATCCTGGATCAGCAAGGTGCAGAGCAATTATTAGGTAACGGGGATATGTTATATTTACCACCAGGAACAGGGGTGCCTGTACGAGTACACGGCGCGTATGTGGCTGATGAAGAAGTACATAGAGTAGTCGCTGCCTGGCAGACATATGCAAAACCTGTGTATCTCGAAGAAGTAGTGGAAGCTCATCATGAAGAAAGCGGTGGTGACACTGAGCAAGGCAGTGGAGAAGCTGACCCGCTCTATGATGAAGCTTTACGTATTGTCACTGAATCACGCCGCGCTTCTATTTCTTTAGTACAACGCCGTTTGCGTATTGGATATAATCGAGCTGCGAGGATTATGGAAGATATGGAATTAGCCGGTGTTGTGAGTGCAATGGATCATAGCGGTTCACGTGAAGTATTAGCTGCAGCACCTCCCTTAGATTAATTCATATGGATTCATAAAATGAAAAAAATTCTATTCTTTATTTTTTTATTTTTTTATACGAATGTTTATGCTAATCCAGCAACAACTCAATTAACTCAATTATTATCAACGATTCAAACGTTGCAAGCAGATTTCACGCAAACTCTTTCTAATCTTCAATCAAAACAAACCTTACAGCAATCCTTCGGGCATGTTATTTTACAACAACCTGGAAAATTCCGTTGGGAAGTAAAAAAACCTGTCGAGCAGCTTATTGTAGGCAATGGTAAACGCTTATGGATTTACGATCCTGAGTTAGAGCAAGTCACTATTCGTTCACTCACTCAAGAAATAGGCGAAACACCTGCTTTTTTATTAAGCAATCCTCGGGTTGCATTAGAAAAGAATTTCCATGTTCAAGCCATGAAAAATGTTGCCTCTTTACAATGGTTTTTATTAACACCTAAGAATCGCAATACTTTGTTTGTTTTTATTAAAATAGGGTTTCTCAAAAGCCAAATTCGCGAAATGGATTTGCAAGATCACCTAGGACATAATACGGTCATTGAATTTTATAATGTTATTTCAAATCAACCGCTTGCCTCTTCTTTATTTAATTTCAAACTACCTCGCCATGTGGATGTGATTGATGAAACCCGCCTTTGACTTTAGATCATTTAATAGACTATAATTCAAACTTTTTATTAAAAAGGAGCCTAAACAATGATAACGAGAAATAAAACCCGTGATTATTTGAATGACTGGGGAAATGCGCTGTTTGGTTTTTGTGGAGGTTTATTTGCTGATACCACTGCAATAGTAGGAGCTACAGCCTTGCCAGTGTTTGCTCTGTTGGTAGGTGTATGTGATATTCAGGAGGCATTGGCAAATAAAGAAAATTTATCAGGGTTTTCAAGAATGTGCAGGCTAAATACAGGTATATTTTCAATCGTAGAAGGCATTGAAAATTTCGGTCATTTTGCATTGGGTGCGCCAGGTTGCGGATTACTTCCAGTTGCTTTGGCAGTGAGAGCAGGGGTTGATTTGCTTTGCGCTATAGAAAAATGTATGTACAATTCCACAACGTCTACATCTGGATTAGATAATTATCCTAATAAAGCAGCAGATGTCGGAGACGTGATCAAGAAAGGGATTGCATTAACAGGTTGGTGTTTACTTGCTTGTGGGAATCCTTTGGGTTGGGCATTCTTACTCGCTTCGGCAACATTATCCTTTCTTTCGAGAGCGAAGTGTTTGGGAGGGCAAGGGTTGTTTGCTAGGAGTCAAAGAAGCATTTCAGGAGGAGGGGAATTTATGGCGAACGGGCAGGAGTGGCTTTCTAGTGAGAAGTGTTACCAGGATGAACCGGTTGTTCATGACCCGATGCGTTACCTCAATCCTGGTCCTTCCTTTAATACATATTATTCCAATTAATGTAACGCTTACTTCCTTGAAAATTTTATAGAGGTATATTTATGGCAGATGGCAAATTAGGTATTCCAAATGATGTTGTAAACATACTTCTTGGTTTGAGTGGTAGTGGCCTGGCAGAGTCTTTGGGTGTGGCTGCGGCTACGGCAGGACAAGTAGTAGGTTGTTTGCCTATTGTTGGGGTTGTAGCAAGTTTATTGGATGTATGGTATTTAAAACAGCAATGCGATGAATCACATAAGGGAAAGTGGGGGAAAGGTTACAATTTTGGTGGTAATAAAGAGGAATATTATTTTGAAGACGAGAAAAACCCTTTTGGTTTGTGGGGTGATTTAGGATGGGCTACAAGAAGCATTTCAGCCGCGTTTTTACTTACCGCAAGTCTTGCTGAACTCATACTCATACAAACGTTTACTTTTAGCCTCGGCGCAGCAAGTTGTGGGCCCCTTCTTCCTATTGCTTATGCGCTTAAATCAGGCGTTGATTTTTTAGGCGCTTGTGCAACGCTCGGGGTAATAAGGGATGAATGCGGTATTAAAAGCCAAAAAGGGAAAGCTGCATGTACAAACGTGCTTGCGCAAGCAATGGCATTTGCTGGTTGGACTTTGCTTGCTTGTGGGAATCCTCTGGGTTGGATGTGTTTAGCAGCGACTATAATTCCTCACGCTGCCAGGTTATGGTTTGGATGCGGGGTTTTTGGAAAGAAGTCACAGAGCAATTCAAATAGCTATTCTAGGAGCAATCCTACTCATCCTAATGATGAATCTAGCCTTCTTTTCCCCACATAAGAACATATCTACTAGAAAAGCGAGAATGTTTATTTAATTGTGTCATCCCCAAGCTGCTTAAGGTTGTTCCCTTGCAAAGAACGCTCCCGGGACGATCTTAAGCAGCTTGATACCGATTACCCGGACAATAGTGCAGGGCAATCGCACTCAGCTTTTTCTTTTTAGCTAGAATAGATTGCACTGTAAAAAGCGCGTTTAATTCATCCGATATAAATGCTGACAAACATCCATCGTAATGTTTGCGTTGGCCTGGTTCGCTCGTTATAATCACGTGACTTATAGTGCCAAAGGAATTTAATCCCTGTGCGTAAGAAACGACCCATAAACTTAAATCTTTTAACCATTCGGTTTCCATTACCTGCTATCGTGTCGATATTACATCGCATCTCAGGAGTTTTTTTATTTTTACTAATCCCTTTTATGCTATGGGGGCTTCATCTTTCACTCGCTTCTCCACAAGATTTTGATGATCTACATTCCTTTCTATCTTCTCTACCCATGAAATTCATGATTTGGGTTTCCCTATCGGCGTTTACTTATCATTTTATGGCTGGGATTCGTCATTTATTCATGGATATTCATCTCGGTGAAGAGCTTAAAAGTGGTCGATTCTCTGCTAAATTAACACTCATTTTCAGTATTGTAATAATCTTCTTCATAGGCATTTGGTTATGGTGAAATCTGTTTTAAGTGTGAACCATTCAGGATTAACTCAATGGTTAATTCAGCGCGTCAGCGTGGTTATCATGAGTCTTTATACTATCGGGTTGATTTTGTTTTTAATCCTGCATTCAGGCGCAAATGGCAGTGTAGAATTTACAGATTGGCATTTGCTTTTTACGCATGGATGGATGAAACTGGCCACTATTTTATGTGTATTATCCTTATTGTTTCACGCGTGGGTAGGGATGTGGACGGTTTTTACAGATTATATTAAGCCTTTTGGGTTACGATTTATTTTAGAATTAGTGGTTTTCTTAGCTTTAATTCTATTTTTTTTCGCAGCGCTGTTGATTGTATGGGGTGTTTAAGAAATGAATTTAGCAACACAAGTATTTGACGCAGTGATTGTAGGCGGCGGTGGAGCAGGGCTGCGTGCTTCTTTAGAATTAGCCCAATCAGGGCTGAATGTTGCTGTCATTTCTAAAGTATTCCCTACACGTTCCCATACCGTGTCAGCACAAGGGGGCATTAATGCCGCGCTTGGAAATACGGATGGCAGTGATGATTGGCGTTGGCATATGTATGATACTGTGATGGGTTCTGATTTTTTGGGCGATCAAGATGCGATTGAATACATGTGTCAAAATGCACCTGAAACTATCTATGAATTAGAACATATGGGGTTACCATTTTCTCGCCTTGAAGATGGCAAAATCTACCAGCGTGCTTTTGGTGGCCAGACACGAAATTTTGGTGGGGAATTAGTGCATCGCACGTGTTGTGCGGCTGACCGTACAGGCCACGCGATGCTACATACGCTGTACCAGAAAAATGTTGAAGCAAAGGCTAAATTTTTTAATGAATGGTTTGCCATTGACTTAGTGAAAACTGAGCAGGGCATTGCAGGTGTCATCGCTCTCAATATCGAAACAGGCGAAGTTGTTTTCTTAAAAGCCCGCGCAACTGTGTTAGCCACAGGAGGTGCGGGGCGTATTTTTCAATCTACAACCAATGCGCATATTAATACAGGTGATGGTTTCGGTATGGTTTTACGCGCAGGGTTACCCTTACAAGATATGGAATTTTGGCAATTTCATCCTACAGGGATTGCAGGTGCAGGCGTACTGATTACCGAAGGCAGCCGCGGGGAGGGGGGATATTTAATTAATAAAAATGGTGAGCGTTATATGGAACGCTACGCACCTCATCTCAAAGATTTATCTTGTCGTGATATTGTCGCACGTTCTTCTATGATTGAGATTCGAGAAGGCCGTGGATGTGGCCCCAAAGGAGATTACGTACTTTTAAAACTTGATCATCTAGGCGCAGATGTTATTAATAAACGATTACCCGGTATACGCGAACTCTCTATTACATTTGCAGGGGTTGATCCACTTAAAAATCCTATCCCTGTCGTGCCGACTTGCCATTATTTAATGGGCGGCATCCCAACCAATATTCATGCACAGGTTTTAACTGTCAAAGATGGAAAGGACCATATTGTTGAAGGTTTGTATGCAGCAGGTGAATGCGCTTGCGTCTCTGTGCATGGCGCTAACCGATTAGGCGCAAATTCATTACTTGATATTGTTGTCTTTGGGCGCGCTGCAGGGTTACACGTGCAAGATAGCATACGAGAAGGCTTAGGTTATCGCACACCGACATCGGATGATATGGATGCAGCTACTGCTGGTTTACAGCGTTGGAATACGAATAGCCAAGGTGAAAGCGTTGATACGATACGCACAGAATTACAAAAAATCATGCAAGAAGATTTTGGCGTATTTCGTACAAGCGAGCACATGCGTGAAGGTTTTAAAAAATTAGAAAAATTACAAGAACGCTTAAAATCAGCCGCGATTAAAGACAAAAGTCAATGTTTTAATACTAGCCGGATTGAGGCGCTTGAATTAGATAATCTTATGGCGACTGCGCTTGCCACAGCCTATCTTGCGAATGAACGTACAGAAAGCCGCGGCGCACATGCGCGTTATGATTTTCCAACACGAGATGATAAAAATTGGTTGAAACACTCGCTTTATTTTGCAGATGGCAAAATTGATTTCCGGCCGATTAATCGAACGCCACAGACGGTCAAACCCATTGAATTGAAAGATAGGGAGTAATTGACTATGCGCTTTTCTATTTACGTTTGCGGTTCGGATGGCATGAATATCAATGGCAAAAATGGATTAGCGTGTACCACCCAACTGGCTTCTTTAAAAGAACCGATTGTTATCCGGCCTTTGCCTGGTTTACCTGTCATTCGAGATTTAGTTGTCGATATGACACAGTTTTATAAACAATATGAAAAAGTAAAGCCTTATCTACAGAATGACGAACCTGTGCCTGTCAAAGAACGCTTACAATCACCTCAAGAACGCGCTCAATTGGATGGATTATACGAGTGTATTCTCTGTGCGTGTTGCACGACTTCCTGCCCCTCTTTTTGGTGGAATCCAGAAAAATTTATCGGCCCTGCGGGGTTATTACAAGCCTATCGCTTTATTGCAGATACGCGCGATACACAAACAGCAGAGCGCCTGGCAGATTTAACCGATCCTTTCAGCGTATTTCGCTGTCGAGGTATTATGAATTGCATTGATGTTTGTCCTAAAGGGTTAAATCCCACCAAGGCGATTAATCATATTAAAACTTTAATGCTAGAAGAGGCTGTCTAATGGGCTATCTCATAAAACCACGTAGACCGCAACGTTCTATGCAAGCATTATGGCAAGATTCTTATCTTTCAGGGGATAATACTGCTTATTTAGAAAAATTGGATGAAGCGCCTTTAGAAAATTATTCTTCTAAACAAGGACAGCAATTCCAGGAAAAAGTGATTGATCTGATTGCAGCTTATCGCAGTGTAGGCCATTTGCAAGCGAACCTTGATCCGTTAGGATTATATAAAGGCATTGATAACCCGACATTAAAGTTAGATTATTATGGTTTTACAGAAGCAGATTTAAATACTGTTTTTGATGTAGGCTCTTTTAGCGGCCTGCAAAAATCTTCCGCGAGTTTACGAGAAATTTATGACATGCTTCGCAAAGTGTATTGCGGTTCTATCGGTATTGAATACATGCATATTTTACAACAGGAAGAAGTCAGTTGGATTCAAAAACGCATGGAACAAGATTGGAGCCGCTTTTCACCGACCTCCGAACAAAAACAACGTATTTTAGATTGCTTAATTGTCGCAGATGGCTTGGAAAAATATTTAGGGTTCAAATATGTCGGGCAAAAACGCTTTTCATTAGAAGGCGGGGATAGTTTAATTCCTTTGTTGGATGAACTCATAAAACGTGGTGCCGAAAATGGTGTAAAAGAAATTGTCATGGGCATGGCGCATCGCGGCCGTATGAATGTGCTCGTCAATTTATTAGGAAAAGAACCTGAAAAAATTTTCGCAGGGTTTGAGGGGAGAGGGATTGATGAAACAAGTTCAGGCGATGTGAAATACCATTTAGGTTTTTCTTCCAATATCAAAGTCAACGGCAGCCAGGTACATCTTGCATTAGCCTTTAACCCATCGCACCTTGAAATAGTCTCACCTGTTGTCCAAGGTTCCGTGCGTTCAAGACAACGCCGCCGGAAAGATATTGAACGCAGTTTAGTGATGCCTATACAAATCCATGGTGATGCTGCATTTGCTGGCCAAGGTGTAGTGATGGAGACATTTGCCACATCTCAAACACGTTGGTTTTGGGTAGGGGGTTCTGTTCATATCGTGATTAATAATCAAGTCGGTTTTACGATTAGTAACCCGCAAGATGCTCGTTCAGGACTTTATTGCACAGATGTCGCCAAAATGGTGCAAGCGCCTATTTTGCATGTCAATGGTAATGACCCTGAAGCTATCTTTTTTGCAGCACAATTAGCGGCGGATTATCGTCATTTATTTAAAAAAGATATTGTCATTGATATGGTGTGCTATAGACGGCATGGCCATAATGAAGCCGATGAACCTTCTGCCACTCAACCTGTGATGTATAAAATTATTAAATCCATGCCAGCGCCTTGTACCTTATATGCTAATCAACTGGTTTCTGAAGGTATTATCAGTGCTGAGACAGAACAACAAAAAGCAGATGCATACAGAAAAAAATTGGATGAAGGCAAAAGCGTAGTTGAATTAGTTCCGAAAGGCGAGGGTTATGAATATGCCAATTCATGGGAACCCTTCTTTAATAAAGAGTGGACGATATCCGCAAAAACAGGGGTTTCTTTAAGTAAAATTAAAGAAATAGCAAAAAAACTTGAAGTACTGCCTGAGAATTTTACTCTACAGCCTCAAGTTAAAAAAATGTTGGAAGCCAGACAAAAAATGACAGAAGGTGAGTTACCGCTGAATTGGGGTTATGCGGAGACAATGGCTTATGCAACTTTATTAGAAGAAGGGTATCCTATTCGTCTTTGCGGTCAAGATGCGTGTCGTGGTACTTTCGCGCATCGTCATGCAGTATTACACGATCAAGAAACAGATGCTATTTACATACCTCTCAGCCATATTTCAGCTCAGCAAGCACAAATTAATTTAGTGGATTCGTTATTATCCGAAGAAGCTGTGCTCGCATTTGAATACGGTTATGCGTCAGCAGAACCTAATAATCTAGTGATTTGGGAAGCACAATTTGGTGATTTCGCGAATGGAGCGCAAGTCGTCATCGACCAGTTTATTAGTTCAGGCGAACAAAAATGGGGAAGACTCTGTGGGTTAGTCATGCTGCTGCC
>JAJONP010000153.1 GCA_021323555.1 Gammaproteobacteria bacterium
AATTAATTTGATCACAAATCGTCATGCAACTCAACCATAATCCTTTGTTTGTCAAAATATTTTTATTTGGTTTCGTGTCTATCGGTCAGGCATAGTCCGCGGAAGCCGAGGCTTGTTGTGAGCAGCTGAGGTGGTGAAGAGAGGAAAACTCGAAGGCGGCGAAGCTAAAAACAACAAGCAATACTCGGCGTCGAGTCAGTGTGGGAGGCATGGGCGAAGGCTTAGTCGAGCCCGAGCCGGACGCAGGACGTCCGCGGCAAATTTAGGTAGTCGCGTAACGCGAGGGCGTTTAGGACAGGGAGGTGCGAAACGCATCCCAAGCGTAGCGACTCGACTGTTGCTTTAATTGAGCGCTGAAGATTTGGATAGAAGTTAATATAACGCTTTTAGGACTAAAAGGGGCTATTTTTAGCTTTAATAGATGGTGCTCAATTTTGGAGACATCCAGGACATCCTCTACCACAATTTTTTGTTGCTGAACACTCTGGTCTAAGCTTAGATAAATATCATTTACGGCTTCAAAAGCATTGGTAAAATCGTCGGCTACTTCTAGGCTAAGTATTTTATCGTGCCGCTTTAACAGAGATTTTAATTGGTCCAGGGTTTCTTTTAACATTTCCGTACTGCCGGCCATGCCATTTAAGGGGTTTCGGATTTCGTGGCAAATAGTATCAATAAATGCCTTGAGTCTTTTTTGATTATTTTCAGCTTCTTCCATCCTTTTACGCTCAGTAATATTAGTAATGGTTTGAATGTAGCTTTTTACGCGGCCTTCTTTATCCAACTTCGGAGCAGCCTGGTTTATAATCCAAATAGTTTTATCACTTTTCGGCTGATAAAAACGGTATTCTAACGTAAAAGTTTTTCCACATTCGAGTGCCTCGTGCCATTTAGCTATGACCGATTCTTTATCCTTCGGATGAATAGCGTTTAACCAGCCTTTACCTAAAGCCTCTTCTAAAGATAATCCCATGAATTGACACGCCTGTTCATTGACATAGGTTAAATAGCCTTCTGAAGTACAATGAAAAATACCCACGGGTGCCATCGAAGCGAGAGTCCGGTAATTGCGCTCGCTTGCTGCCAAGGCGCGTTCTGCTTCTTTGCGCTCTGTTAAATCACGGGTGACTTTAACAAAACCAATAGGCTCCTTTTCTTCATCATAAACTCAGGATAGTGGGTTGCAATAGCTTGAGGTTCATAAAATTTCGAAAAAGACTGGCCAATTATCTCTTCTGCTTTATAGCCTTTAATGGCTTCTGCCCCGCTGTTCCAGGTTAAGATATGCCCTTGTGTGTCCAAAATAAAAATGGCGTAATCCTTAATGGTTTCTATCCCTTTTAATAGAACTTTATAGTGGTGCTTAGGAAGCGCTAAGCGTTGTGGGCTGACAGCGGGGTCACTTAATACTTTGGAAGGAGATAGATGAAACATAATGTAGGCTCCTTAGTGGAAATCATGCAATGAGAATACATTTTTGCGACTTTATTATTACCATAACAGTTATTTTAGGTCATTGCTTTATTATAAATAACAAGCTCAACTTTGGCTCATTATGGAGTCTTTGAAAAGCGGAAGATGTATCCTAGATATAGTGATTAACTAAATAACTACAAATTATCTTTTTATTATTATACTTCTGTACTCTCAAAAAAGCAAGAGCGTAGTAATGTGAAGAATGAAAGTGCTAAAAATAAAACTTGATCTAAGAAAACTTAATAAGAAAAGATTCATCAGTATATTCTAACCAATAAGCTAGAGCAGAGGCAGTCTGCAGATAAAATCCCACGCGCTCACCACTGTCAATATTGCGCATTTATTTTTTAAACATCCCTTGTTCCTACCAATGGAAAATGCTCCCTGCGCATTCTCGCCATAAGCGCAGTTGTTGAGAACTTAATGACAATCCTTATTATGTAGCATTGATGTTGGGGTTCATCTCTACTATACCAATATAAAAAACCATTACCCTAATTATTAAAGGGTGAAGGTGATTTTATGATGTTGAGCCTATCCAACAAAATGAATAAATGGTATAATTTGTAATGGCTATTGGTTCTTTTTGGACTCTCTTGAAATAATATGAATCGTATGGGTAGTAACACTGCCCTTTTCATCTCTTCAAAACAGGCGTATAGCTCTATCCACTGAGTTTTTGCAATTTTAAACAGATGGAGATCAGCCACGATGTTACAATCAAAAACCTTGTCAACTCCCATTAATTTTCAAGCATTATTTGAAGCAACCCCCACTCCTTGTCTAGTTTTATCTCCCGATAGCCATTTTACTATCGTAGAAGTTAATGAGGCGTATTTACATGCAACCCGGACAACAAGAGAATCGATAATAGGCCAGGGAGTATTTGAAGTATTTCCTGCTAATCCTGATGACTCTAATACTTCGTGTGTGATAAATTTTCGTGCCTCATTAAATCGTGTGGTAGCGAATTGCGTTACTGATATTATGCCAATTTACCAATACGATATTCCTTGTCAAGAAGTAGACAGTAAAGGATTTGAGACACGTTATTGGAGCCCTATTAATATCCCTGTTTTAGGGGAAAGAAATACGCTTGATTTAATTGTTCATCGGGTAGAAGATGTTACTGAATTTATGTTATCCAAACCGACAGGAGCAGAGCAATGCGGTCGGATCCAGCAGCTGCAGGCAGAGATTTATCAGCATGTGAAAAAGGCAGAACAAACACAAGCCGCATTACGCATCAGTAATGAACGTTATAACTTACTGACTTCTATTCTGCCTGTTGGCATTTTTCATACTAATCCTGAAGGTTATTGCATTTACGTGAATCCCCAATGGCAGGAAATTACCGGCATTGACTTAGCCCATAACCGGGATAAGCCTTGGTTTGAGCTGGTACATCCAGAAGATGTCCACTATGCCAGGGAAGCCTGGCGTCATAGTCAACAAACATTCAGCGTTTTTAAAGTAGAGGTACGATTTCTTTTACCCAATGGAAAAGAAAGGTGGGTACTGGCTCAGGCAGTGCCAGAAATCAGAGAAGAAAAAATTCAAAGCTACGTAAGCGCGATTACGGATATCACGCAAAATAAAAAGGTAGAAAAAGAGCACTATCAGGGTGTACAAGAAGCTGAAGTATATCGCAAATGTCAGGAACAATTCATTGATACCATGTGCCATGAACTGCGTAATCCCCTCAATGGGGTATTAGGCAATGTGGCTTTACTAGAAGATAATACTATGCAGCTGCAAAAACTTATTGAAACTACAGAACCAGAGCAGATCAGCTCCCCTTTACGTGAAAAATCTCTTGAATTTCTGGGTAAAGAAAAAGAAAGCATTCAAACCATTAAAATGTGTGCCGAATATCAAAAAGTGATTACCGATGATGTTCTGAGCTTGTCTAAACTGGAAGCAGGGAAAGTAGAATTAAGCCTGGTGGATTTTGACCCTAAAAAAGTCATTAAAGAGACGGTAGCCATGTTAAATTCAGAAATTAGTCGTAAAAATTTACAACTGTATCTCAAACTCATTTACAAAGATATTGCTGTTAATGGCGATCCGGATCGATTAAAGCAAATATTACTGAATTTATTAACCAATGCTATAAAATTTACCCCTCCAGGCGGCGAAATTGCTATCAGTTTAAAGTCATCGATGGTAACAGAAAGCCATACTGTATTAATTTTTACTGTCAAAGATACGGGCATAGGGATGACAGAAGAAGAAAAATCGCGGATTTTTGAACGTTTTTCGCAAGCAAATACCGCTACCCATCAACAATATGGAGGTTCAGGCTTAGGGCTATCCATCAGCCGCAGCCTCATTGTGCTAATGGGAGGAAATATTCATGTT
This sequence comes from Gammaproteobacteria bacterium, assembly GCA_021323555.1. The sequence continues at coordinate 3,838 of JAJONP010000153.1, forward strand.
AAAAGTGAGCCAGGTAAAGGTACCAAATTCACTTTTACCATTCAATGCCCGCTCCTTTCATTACAAAAAGCCCCGCCCCCCTCACTATCGGTTTTTGCAGCCCCATCTGGAGAAATACTGCCTCCTATTGCCTCCGCTATACCTTCCGCTAATCGACTTATTTTAATTGTTGAAGATAATCTCATTAACCAAAAAATCTTAAAACATATTCTAGAGCAGGCTGGGCATCATTGTGAAATTGCCAACAATGGTAAAGAATCCTTATTAGTATTAGGGGCCACGCCATTTGATATCGTTTTTATGGATATTGAAATGCCTCTTATGAGTGGTTTAGAGGCAACCCGCATTATCCGCCGGACAGAACAAGAGCAAGGAAAGTCTCCTATTCCTATTATTGGCTTATCAGGCTACTCTCGACAAGAACAAAGAGAAGAAGCGAAAAATTCAGGGATGAATGATTATCTCACTAAGCCTTATGATAAAGCTAAGCTGCTGGAAAAAATAGATTTTTATACAAAAGCAGAAACCCCTGTTGTAGATTCAAAACTAGGCCTCAAAATTGCGTGAGAAATTGTATTGAATCAACTCAGATAATTTTTAAAATAAGAAAAACAAATTCTTCTCCTTGATTTACCTTTGGTGTTTATTGAATTGTTTTAGCAGAATAACTGGAAAAAACCTGAGGATTTTGGGTCTCGCTTTCAATTTGATGCACAGACGGTGTATTAAACATCTCAGCAAAATCGGCTTTACTTAAAATGATTTTAAGGTTAAGTGCTTCTTCAGGTGTATGAGTCACTAGCCGCAAATGATCTTTCGTCACGTTCGCGTTTGTTATCTTTTCTGACAATACTTGCTTGACCAGTTGCTTAAATTGAGACAATACGAATTTACGCCAATAAGGTGCCACTGAGGGTAACTCGATAGTGATGCATTTATTTTCACAGCGAGCCTTAAAAGGAAGTTGCTGGTCTAATAGCTCTGTGGCTACCGTTTTAAATTGTACTGTCAATCTTTCTACCGGGGACTGCGTTATTAACGCAGGCGTTTGGAAAAAAGACATTGTAGATGCTGTTAAGGGCTGGGGGGAAGAAGGTACAGGTAATGGTAGCTCGAGGAGAGGTAGTTTCTCAAGTCTGCTTCGCGACGATAACCTCTGAAGCATTTTAACCACAGGGACTCTATCAAACGGTTTAGTGATATAGTCATTCATTCCTGCTTCTTTAGCGATTTGAATTTGAGCAAGCTGAGCATTAGCGGAAATGCCCACAATCATTGCAGGCGGTTTATCTAACGCCTGTTCACGCTGACGGATTTGTTTAGTAGCCTCTAACCCATTCATCACCGGCATTTCTATATCCATCAAAATGACGTCAAATGCCTTTTCTTCAGCACAACTTAATGCTTCTAGCCCATTTTCTGCAGTCTGATAATCCCAACCCAATTTCGTTACAAAATAGACTAACAATTTCTGATTAACGGGATTATCTTCTACAATGAGCACTTTCTTTCGGATATCTTCTCCAACAGCATGAGGAATCGATTCTGGTGGGGGAGAAAAAGACTGATGCAGCTTTTGGGTAGCAGAACGAGGCAGAGACACTCTTATATTCATTTCAGTTCCTTTACCTTTTTCACTCTTGACTTCAATACGGCCCCCCATCATCTCGATGAGCTGCTGACTGATACTTAACCCTAAACCGGCCCCTTTGACCATAGGCTCAATATCGTGATAAGACTCAGAAGAGGAGGAAGAAGAAGCAAACTGGGTAAAACGCTTAAACAGTTGACTGACTTCCTCTTTATTCATACCAATACCGGTATCGCTTACCTGAATCAGCAATTCAACGGTATTTTCCTCCACATAGTGCTCCGTTAACGTAACCCTGATAGTCCCCCTTTTCGTAAATTTAAGGGCATTAGAAAGTAAATTAATCAAAGCCTGTTTTAACCGCACCGCATCCCCTTCTATAATAATGTCCTTGTC
>JAJONP010000154.1 GCA_021323555.1 Gammaproteobacteria bacterium
TATTTATGAGTTTTTAGGTAAGTAAATAATTAAATTGGAAAGGCATAATTGTAGCGGCGCACTAATTGCATCAAAATTGACCAATGTTAGCCCATTAAATGGGGATTTTTCATAAAAGGCAAGCCAGTTTCTTGCTTGCGGGGAGAAATCGAAAGGAAGGCAGAAACAGAAATTTCGAGGGTTAAAGGTTAGAACCCAGACACCTGTGAGAATAGGAAAAAGCTGCTGCCATTTCAATCCATTTTCATTTTTTAAAGCATAACCCTTCTATGTCTCTCTTCCGTTTTGTTCTTTGAGAAGATCACAGGCATCGTCAAAAATCCCAAAAACTTCTTCTTTTGACGTTTTTTCTTTAGCTCCGTATTCCAGAACAAGTTTTGTCAGGCCAAGGGCAACATTTTGTTGTCCAACAATTATACCCATCATAGAAGTAAAGGCTCCATTTTCAAAAAGTTCCTCAATGTTCTCTGTACCTATGTTTGTTACATTTTGATCTTTCATAGTTCAATCCTTCGTTAAGTTGGGTTTCTATTAATACAAGTATGCGGGACACCGTTATCAAACGGTATTAAAGGAAGAGATTTTCTTTTCCTGTCGATTTTTTCCCGTTTATTTTTATTGTCCTTAACCTGTTTCTCAATCTGTTTTACCTCTCATGTATCAAGTTTTTAAAAATGGGTTCTCATCCCCCCGTATGAAGGAAATTGATAGCTCTCCTGGGGTTTTATTTCACCGATTCATTAAAATTTGACAGAAAACATTTCTCTAAGTAGCGACACTTGAACTTCAAGGAACATATAAAAATCAAAGTCTTCTAAAACACCCCGCCAAGACATATAAACATGAAAAACAAGTCCTTGTCAAGAGTTGGCCACTAACTGTGTAAAATGTATACACATCCCCATTTAATTTTTTGATTTTACTTGATTTAATTTGAGTTTAAAGTCTCGCTCCTCTACCAAAGGTTCTACAATTTTATCCAAATTGAGAATGTGGGTGCCAAACCTATTGATGTGCCTGGTTCGGTAAGGAGCAAACAGTTTTAAAAGCTCTGGATCAACCACATAGCCTTCGTTTGTTAATTCATTAAATGCCCGTGTCATTCCGTGTACGTTATGTAAAATAATCAAATTTCCGACGAGGTGGTTGTATTTTATAATTTTAAGCTGCTCATAGCGATTATTTTCTGAGATAATTCCTTCACCTCCACAGAATGTCCACTTCAAAAACTGGTTAAATTCTTCGCTCTTACAAGTTGCGGCATGAATCATCGTGCGTACTTCAATGTCATCAATATAACGAAGTAAAAACTCCGTTCTGATGACCCGGCCCAGTTCACGAAAAGCAAAGTATAGCTTGTTTTTACGACTTCTGGTTCCAAGCTTACGCAGTATTGCAGAAGCGGTTAACTTTCCAGATTTAATAGATAAAGCTATCCTCAACATGTCAGGTAAATATTTTTCGATCAATGGCCAGTTAATAGGTTTGTCGAATAAGCTTTCTATATGCTTGTATATTGTTTTGGCATCTGGCTTATAAAAATTTAATTCTTTAAGGTTGCGGATTCTTGGCATAAGCTCAATACCAAGTAAATAGGCCAAACCAAATACAGTATAGCTTTGAGCGTGGGTATCACCATGCAATTGATTGGGTTGGATATCTGATTCATTTTTAAGGAGACCATCCAGAATATAAAGTGCCTCATATACCCCACAGGGAATAAAATGGCTGAACAAAGCGATATAAGTATCTGATACATGGTAATACCCTATGCCGCCATAGCCACCGTAGCGGATGTGGTATTCGGATAGCAGGTTTTGCTCATAGATATCCCATTTTGTACCATCGGCACTGGCGCTTTTTCCAGTCCCCCATTGTTTTGGCAGCATAAAATTATTGTAATGATTTATGGTTTTGGTAATGGCCTTATCCAATTTTTCTTCTGTCACGTGTCGCAAGTTTAACCAGGCAATCTGACGGCGGCTAAATCCTTTGACCATACGGATGGTTTGAGTAGGCCCAAAATTAAAACCATAACAAAACAAGGTCATAATAAACCGTTCCCGAGGATTTTCCAGGCGCGAAGAAACACCGGATACAGGGCGAAAATCTTGGTTTAAGTTTAGCCAGGATTCAGTCTCTACCAGAATATCGAGGATATTTGTTTCTGGCATTCGTTCGGCCAACATTTTATCAAGTTCTTTAAACCCTTCGGGTTCTTTTGGCCGTTCCCTCTTTTTAAGAACCAGCTTACCACGCTTAAACTCAACGAAATTATTCCCGGGAAAATTTTCATCTACCTGGTTTGACTTATTTTTCAATCGTTCAAAAAGCGTGGCAGTGAAGGCTTTAGGGTCAGATTGAAGGTTCATCATAGAAACGTATTCAGCTATTTGTGCCTCATACTCCTCCCATGAAATTAATTGTTCCCGGTAATCAGAAAAATGGTCACTGCCTGGTACAAACAAATCCCCCGAGTTAAGTTCGAGGGATAATTGGCTAAAAATACAGATTTCAAAATACTGCTTAGATACACGGATGGCTTTATTTTTATTTTTCTTGTTGTTGGTTTCTGGAATAATCGCCCACTTTAGCCAAGCTTTGGGGATCCAGTTAATTGAAAAATATCCAGGTTCATTCTTCTGGGGTAATACCAACTCCCGTTTTTTCGTATAACGGTGATGCTTTATGAAATTAATCGCAAGTTCCAAATTTATATCATGTGTAGTAGAATTAAGGTGGAGGAGGTGTAAACAATCAAATAAAATGGACCTCTTATTTTGATAAGGTTTCAAAATAAAAGGGAAATAATTATTATTCGTGTATGCAAGTTGTGCGTCGCACTCTTGAATAATCTGTTCGCTTCTATTGGCCAACAGAACGTCAATTGCTTTGAACTTCTTCTCCTGTGTTTTTTCTTGGAGGTAGGCTGTAGCAATTTTTTTAAGTTGGATGATAAGGTTTTCGACCTGAGTAGTTTGAGAGACCTTGAATGCCCCTAATGCTTCATTGGCTAAGTTGTGCAGCTTTCGCATAGAACGGATCAGTATGCCTGCCACATCATCCAATGCTTGGGCCGCTTTCTTTCTGATGTATATGGTCATTAGTGCATAACGTTTTTCAACAGGAATTGATTTGAGCATAGCGCTGTCCATCGATTGCGCCTCTAATGCGAAATAACTGCTTTTTGCCGGTGGCAGGGTTTCAATTGATGGTAGCAAAAGGCACCATGCCTGTAAGGTTTGCAAATGGGCCACAAATTCCTTGATATTGTGGGGCGTTGGTTTTTTAGCGTCTTGCTTTAAGGTGTCCCAGCCGGATGTTGGGTTATCAGCTGTCATTTCAAGGAGTTTTTCTAGCTTGCCCCCCACTTCTGTGCTAAGGTTTGAGTATATTGCTTCATAGCAACCTTTGTTAACCTGTTGCCTGGAATTCTGCGCTATGCGGCGTAAAAAGCTGAAAGCTGGCAGTTCAATTTTTAAGCGTACCAGTTGTTCTAAAATGACATTAATAATATCAGGTAAATGATGTTTTGTTCTTGCAGCTTGTAGGGCAATTTCTTGGAGAGAATTTTTTGTTTCATGGAGTGGGGTGACCCCCATAAACTTTCGGATCGATTGTATATAACGGGACTTTAAGTCTCTAGGTTGGTGAAAAATAGAGGTAGCCAGTTCAGCGTTAGCATTCAAAAATCGCACAATATGCTTAATGATCGGTCGAGAGATTTGATCAAAAGGTATAAAGCGTCCTAAATATTGAAATACTTTGAGTTGTACAAGAACGCTGACAAAGGCAAGAGGTTGACGGGTACATCTTTTTGCAAATTGTATCTCCTCTTTTTGTGGGGTAAATCTCTCTGTCAGAAGTTTATCCGTCCAATCGCTACGCAAACGTGGATAAGCTGTTTCGTGTATAGCTGTCAAAAGAGTTTGTTCCCATTCTCGGAGCGGAAGAATCGCAGCAAGCCATGGCCAAAAACTATAGTTTATGGGCATATCTTTTTCAAGAAGGAAAGTGATTGATTTTCAAAGGGTTTTTGAATAGATTTTTATAGGGGTTTTTGGCCACTTGAGGAACCGATATGCGCATTGGACTTTATGCTCGCGTCTCTACGCATGATCAGCATACCCTTCCCCTACAAATAGAAGAGATGCAGAAATATGTTAGTCACCGACAATGGACAACAACCTTGCAAATAGAGGAAGTAGAATCAGGGGCAAAGGAGAGACCGAAACGTGATTTATTAATTCAGGCAGCTCGAAAAAGAAATATTGATGTGATTCTTGTGTGGAGGCTTGATCGCTGGGGGCGATCTGCATCTGATTTAATTATGACCTTGCAGGAACTCTCAGACCTTAACGTAGGGTTTATATCTCTAAAGGAAGCTTTAGACCTTACAACGATTACAGGCCGTGCCATGGCTGGGCTTTTATCGATATTTTCTCAGTTTGAGCGTGATATTTTGCGTGAACGGGTCAAGGCAGGGATTTCTCATGCCCGAAAACAAGGTAAACCCCATGGGCGCCCCCTATCGGCAGCTCACAAAACGACTCTAGTCAAACAGCTTTATGAGCAAGGAATTAGCAAAGCTGAGATAGCTCGTCAGCTTTGTATAGGCCGCACATCAGTCAGGAGATTTCTGCAAGAAACCCAGTTTATATGAAATTTCTTACGTTAGAAAGCTCAATATAATCAAAATATTAATGATAGATGTGTATACATTTTACACAGTTAGTGGCCAACCCTC
>JAJONP010000026.1 GCA_021323555.1 Gammaproteobacteria bacterium
AGGCTATTGTTTTTTACCAAGACGCGCTATGCTTGGGTGGAGGAACCATAGTATGATGACATTCAACCGTGACCAAGAACGCGTGCTGGCATTGGCAGGCATAATCCAAGCCTCAGCTCTGCTCTATGAAATGGTTATGGAAAATAAATTAGACGAAACCGCTTTTACCGTTTGCATGAATAGCATCTACAATCAAGAGCCGGCTCATTTCATGGATGTTTATGGCAGCCTAGAGGGATTACACAAAGGACTATTCGTCTTAAGCGGTATTTTTACGGCACCTAAATCCTTAGCGTATAAAGAGATCAGCCGTTATACCATCAGCGCTTTGCATTTGGCACGTAAACTGGTTAAAAATACAGCCTTAACCGAAAAATTAAGCAGCAAAGTTCGTTTTGCCTCTACCCAAGCACAATATTTTTCGGCCACACACAGTAATGTTATCTCTAGCATCGCCCAAGCGTATGTAGACACTTTAGGCATGCTCCCCTTTCGCATACAAATTATTGGTCGCCCGGAAATTATGAAACGTCCAGAAATTCTCGATAAAGCACGCGCCCTACTCATGGCCGCCGTACGCTCCGCCATTTTATGGCAGCAATTGGGTGCTTCGCAGTGGCAATTGCTGTTTAAGCGCAAAGCGTTGATGAATACGGCACAAAAATTGTTGGGGGAAATTCAGGTAGATACTGCCCGCACTTAAAGATGCGGTGAGGCGTTTATTGTGTAGAGCTATTCTGGCGGCTCACGAACCGCCCTTACATTGTTCCGAGGCTGCTTCTGTAGGGCCCCGCGAGCTGAGAGATACCCACGAATATAATCATATCAAGATTGGGGTATAAAGTTGCACGGTAAGTGGCTTACAGCAAAACTCCCCATTGCGAGCAAACGAGTGCTCAATACGGAATATTTCTGTGAGGAATGATACCAAGAAAAAAAATAAAACTGTAAAAAAACTAGCCGAGTGCAGCACGGCAATCCAGGGGTTAAAGCGCTGGGTTTGTAAGTTTTGTTGCAACTAATTTTCGCTTAGCTTCTAGCACAGCCCAATTAGGCACCTATTTGCGGCATGCTGGGCTTTTAAAGAGTATTCGCGAGATTATGAAGATCCTTTTGGGGTAAACATCGAGCTATGGGATAAATTATCATTATTATTTTCAAAACGTAACTTCCTATAAGTAAGAGCAGCATGACGTCTTCTCTCTAAAATTCTTAAACTTTCTTCACCTTCTTCAATAATTTTTTTGCCCGTGTTTCTCGTGGCAGTGAAAAGAGAGTAACTACTTTTTAAATGTTCTTCCTTTATTCTATCAAGTCTTTGAATTAATTCTGTGGTAAAAGTATTCCAGTTTTCTTTTTGCTGAAAGGCATTTTGCTTCTTTTTCTTTAAGGATTCTAAACTTTCTCTAGTCTTGTTTTCAAGACCTTGCATATACTCGATACAATCCCGTATGGTTAAACTATTAACTGTATCTATGACAACTTTTCCCGCCTCCTCTTTTCGTTCTTTAATCATAAACTTAAGAGTTAATATTTGAGCCCCGTCTACTACAATATCTCCCTTTTCAATTTGCTCTAACTCTTCAATGGCCTCTTCAAATTTCGAGATTTTAGCACTATCCTCATCTATATATTCATCAATATCCTTTATTACAGAATCGATTTCTTTTATCTTATTAGCATGGGTAGACAGAATGGTTTCACGTGTATCCAGTATTTGTTCTAAAATAGCTTTAGTAGCGGGCACATTTTTTGTAACGGAAATATCCATGAGCCGTTTAGATTCATCGATAGCCGCGCGAATAATGGGAGATTTTTTTTCACATTCTTGTACTATATCCAACAGTTTTTTTTCAAGTGCTTCTTTAGCGAGAGAATCCACATCAAACTGTGGTGAGGAACCTAGCATGGCGTTCTCCTTCTAAACGCTTATTCAAAAAATATTTTAGGTATATCTACACCTAAATGGAGTGTAAAAGACTACCACGAAAAAATCAAGTTTCTCCGTGACGTCTTAACCAAAGATTATGCATATATAATCAAAATGGTGTGGCTACGCTTTCAATTTCTTTGTAACACGGAATGTCGTTTGCAAATTATCACTCGTTTGATTTATATCAAATGCATTCCTAAAGAAGGCAAGGAGATTGGAACCCAAACTCGTCGTTTCCCAATTTCCTTCATTCTTAACGTGCTCCACTGCGTCCCTAGCAGATTCTAATTGATTTTGAATCCCTCGCATCTTAGTTTGATGAGCACGGTAACTGTCTTCTACTCCATCGACTGAACCTGCCAATTTTGACTGCCCAGTATTATCAATTTCTTTCACTTGTCTTGAAGACCCTTCAGTCTTTAACAACGATACAGACTTAATCTGCGATGCGCTCGTTTTCTTTTCCATCCTACCCATTTCAACAGGATTGTAATCGTCCAACACTATAGATGCGCCATGTTCTTTCGCTGTATTTGCATAGATTAAGAACTGTTTTCTCGCTTGTTCAAGCTCCCCTAATTTCTCTCGGACGTGGCCAAAAGAATTTTCCTGCTCGGCGGGTGCTTTAGTCCTAAATACATTCGCAATTTCCTTCCTTAAACCTTTTTGCCTTTCGTCAGCAGGGGGAGGAGTTAATTTATTGCATACTCTACGCCCGCTTTCTATTAATCCTTCTAATTTCAATAAATCGCTTTCATTCTGCACAGGCAACTTATTTATATCTTCCATAAGTTTGTCCAAGCACTTAACATCGTTCTCTGGAGTATCCGGATCACAGGAAAATCTCCCAAATTCCGAGCTAGTATTCTGCTTTAATAAGGAAACTGCTGTATTGAATTCCTGTTCACACTTCTCCATTTCTTCATGATACCCAGCGGCGACTATTCTCATCCCTTCTTTTTTAACATTCAAGGCGTCTATTTCACTTTGAGCAGGCTGTACTTGTTGTGGATTGGCAATCTGGTTAATAAGCAGATTTGCATTTTCTTTTCGAGGGTCCGACCATCTACTCCAATCGGCTTGCTGTGCTGACACTTTTTCCATTTCCTGTTTTTTCTTAGCCTTTTCTTCCGATTTGTTACATTCAACTTCTTCTACGGCCAATCGAGCTTGGGGATGCGCTTCTTCTGCGGCTCTACGCTGTTCTTGTGCTTCTCTAAGCTGTTCTTTTTCTTTACGACGTCTGTCTGCGGAATCCAAAAACGCCCTGAGCTCCGCATTTACTTCATCGTTATTATTCAGATTAGAAGCGAAAGCCTCAGGGGACAACGGCGAATCATTAGCATTTTCCACTGAAGGTCGCATACCCTCATAATCTTCCATTATAACGACCCCATGCTGAGCAGCAATCGGCGATACAGCCATAGCAGTCTGCTCAGTCTCTATAGTAGAGATCGGCTGTCCTATCGCCTTAAATTTCACTATTTCTGTTGCAAGTTGTTTTGCTTGGCTTTGAAGATCGTTAATTTGCTCCTGAACAACCGCAACATCTTGCTCATTCTGGGTGATTTTATCACTTAATTCTGCTCTCTTTTTCTCTATAGCTTCTTTTTCTATTTTTTGTTTAGCCGATTTTTGTTCGTGGCCACCTTGTGCTGTGGCTAAAACGTCTTCTTGTTCCGTTAATTTAACTTGCGCCATTAATATCAGAGGCTTACGTTGTTGACAACGCTCACTCAATCCTTCAAGTGCTGTTGTTCGATCGCTTAACTCTTTACCTTTTCCCTTAAGCTCTTCTGCTTTTTGCGCAAGCATTGAAACCTTCGAATCATTAGCGCCGCGATCTTGGAATTCTTTTAATTCTTTTCTTATCACTTCTTGCCGTAATGTGAGCTCATCTATTGTTCTAGTCAACTCCCCTTTTTGTTTTTCAGCCGTAGTTTTATCATTGGTTATTGTACTTATCTGATCCTTTAACTGATCATGCTTATCTTCTAATTTCTTCTTCTCAGTTTTTAACTCACTAATAACTTTTTGTAAACCCTTTATAGTCTTTTCATCTTTATCTACTTTACATCTCAAATCAAGTTGGTTAGAGGATACACTAAAATAGGCAGAATGTTTTCCATTTTCAGACTTAAAGACAGAAACTTGACAATTTTCGATATCCCGCTGGTCCCCGCCATCTAGACGATTCAAAAATGCATTTAAAGTCCCCCGTCTTTCCTTTGAAAGATCTTTACGCTTTAAAGAAGCTAGTATTTCCCCATGCAACACCCAAAGCGCGCGACTTTTATCGTTCTCAGTGGCTGTTGACTCAAAAGCAGAGGCTGCCTTAAAAGCAGAAAAAGCTTGGGCTAAAGCCTTGTCTTTTTTGTTGAACCCAAAAATACTCCCAATTCCCCTGTAATTGATATCTAAATATCTATGTGCCTCAATAATATTGTCAATATCAGAAGAAATTTGGTGCCATGGTTTAACAATATTTTCTAATTCCTTTTTATGTGCAGTTTTTTGCTGCTCGCAGACCTTTAATTCTTCTTGCTTAGCAAAAATCTTTTCTTGTAATTCTTTTAATTTTAAGTTTAATCCATTTGTTTCTGCTTGCCGTGTAGCGAGGTCATCATCTAATTCAATAATCTTGGTAGCTTTCGTATTTGCACTATCCTGTACAGGATCTATTTCAATTTTCAAATCATTTATCGCTTTCTCGTATTCCCCTTTCTTATTAAGGTAGCCCTCATTTTCCCCTTTTAAAACCTCTATATCATTTTGAATCACTTTTTGTTCCAGTTCAAGATCATTTTTCTCTTGCTCTAATTCTTTGATTCTTTGAGAATCTTGCTCTTCTTCTTCCTTCAATTTGCCTAAATTAGAATGAGCTTCTCTCACGGAAGACTCCGCTGCAACAACACGATCTGCGGAGTCTTTGAGTTCCTGGTTCATTGTGAGTTGTGAGGAATCAAGATTAGCGATAGCATCATTATCGGCGCTTATCTTATCTTGTAGCGATTTTAATTCTTTTTCTGCGTCCTCCATTGCCGTTTGAAGTATCGCTTGCTCGTTGTCCAAACGATGCATTACAAAGTGATGATGTGAATCATGAATGCTATTAAGCTTTGTGTTTTTTTCTTCTGCAGAGGAACTATTTGTTGATACCACCGCATTTATTGCCTGTAAAACTTCTTTGGAAAAAGGATACTGCTTATGCAATTCAAACATTTTATCCAAAATAGCGTGCAAGGTTTTTATATCCTCTCTAATTTTAGAGGCAGTATCAATACCAATATTAGTATGTTCTGAGAAAGGAACACTTGCATAACATGCGATTCTTGTTAACGCTTTGGCTTTAGCCAGTGGGTCTTCAGTTTTGCCTTGCGCTTCTGCCAATTCTGCTAAGGGCTGAATAAAATCTTTTGCCCATCTTGTAAAGGCACCCTTATCTGTTAAATCAAAGCGCCAGTCGGAAAAGGCTTGTAAGTATGAAACTATCAAGAACCGCTCTTCCTTGTTCAGATTCTTATCTCTTTCTAGTATATCTATAATTCCTTTTAAATCTTTTGTCTCGGAAAGAGCAGCGCATGCGCTAAATAAGGGGACAGATCGATTCTTATGCTTTTCTACTAAATTAGAAAATTCAGCTTCTGCTTTCTGTAAAACTTCTGAGGCATTAGAAATGAAGGCTGGAACTACCACCAAGTTTAAAAGACTGCGTTCTAAATCAATCAAAAGTTCTTCATCGAAAGGAATCTCTACTTCCGCTGACCTTATTATTTCTTCGGCTTTCTTTGAAAGATTTGAAAGAGAATCTAAAGAAGTCTGATTATTGGCCAGAAACAGCTTATATTGCAATAAGCCTACTATTGTTTTCACTAAGGCAGAATGCTTATTTCTTTTATCTTCCTTTTTAGAACCAACCACCTCAGTTAAACACCCTTTTAAAGTTTCTAGGTACTTAACTGCTCTGCCTTTTTCTTCTTGTAGAATCCGTAAACGATCTTCCCCTTTTCGAGCAAAACTAGAAATATTATCTTGTAAGCTTTTTGCTATTGTGCTCCACTGTCCTTGCCCTATTTTATTGGCATCGCAGGATTCTAGGTCACTAGAAATATCCCCTAATTGGGAAAACATCTTGAATTCTACTTCGAAAGATTTCATTGCTGTAACAATCTTCAAAATATTTTCACGGTATAATGAATCATTGAATTCTTGAATTACTTTTTCTAACTCTTTATCTTTTTCGTTTTTGCTACTGAAAGATGTCCCTTCAGGTTGAGGAAAAGAAAGAAGATTATATTCCTTATTCAGGGAAACCCAGAAATTCTTAGTTTTACTGCTAAAGGGAGGAGTATGTTGTTCATCAAACACTATACCAAATTGCCTCAAGGAGATTCTGAATGGTTCATTTTCCTCAGCAGCAATCTTTAAAGGAGTAGAAGAAGAGGTAAAAGAGGCAAGAAAAGAAGCTTCTCTTTCTGCTTTTTGTGCTTCATACACCTTATTCAAAGTATCTATTAACCTACTCCTAGCCAATTCGGTGTTCCCCTTAGCTTGAATAGTTTCTTCGTCAAACAGCTCAGAATTAGATGACAATATCCCACTCTCTAATCTTGATAAAATATGTGCAATATATACATTAAGAGGTTCTATTTCCAGAGCTTTTTTGAGCCTAGTACGTTCTCCTTGTTCATCACTAACCAATTCTGGATCGAGGGCTTTATTGATTCTATTGAGTTCTGCTTTAACCTGTTCAAATACTCCAGTAAGAACTATCCCGGGCCTTAACTTAATTTCTATTTGGAATAGAACAGCCCCTATTCTCTCGAATTCAGAGAAATTACGGTTTAATTTTTTTCTTATACCGGCAATAAGAATATCTATCTCTGTTTTATTTTCTGGGTTCATGTAACTAAACCCAACTCCTGCAGGAGCAGCAGACGCTTGTGGCTTAGCTTCTTTTTTCATCATAACTTCTTTACTTGTGCTCATGATACCCTCTCTTATTTGGATAAAGGAAATTTAATCGCATTCTTACTAAACTGAACCTTGTTTAGGATTGAAAAGTTCAGCTGCCCCGCCATTCCAGGCCTTATAATTCCTCTTCTTATAAGCACTATACCAAATAATTGTTAACAAAATATTAAGAAAACATGCTTTCGGTTAAATATTTTTATCTAAAAACATTGCTCTATTTTCATAAACTGCTGTTTTTTCTATAAAAGTTAATTTGTGTTAAATTTTTAGCCCATATTTATGCTTGCAAAACTTAATCCTTACTGACTTATCCAGCACTTGCCCAAGAGATAAGGTGATACTTGAGATACAGGTATGCTAGAAATGAGGCAATCCTACCCCTCCCCACTATCCGAAAATAGGCTTATCTTCTTAAGATAAGTTAGTCTTTTTTTCTTCTTCAAAGTAGTGTATCATCCGGATAATCTGTATTTTTTAGGATGGATATACCTTGACTGAAGTTATTGTTGTTACCTCTGGTAAAGGAGGCGTGGGGAAAACCACGAGTAGCGCTGCGCTCGGAACGGGTTTGGCATTGAAGGGTTACCGCACGGTTGTGGTCGATTTTGATGTCGGTTTGCGCAATTTGGACTTAATCATGGGCTGTGAACGCAGAGTTGTTTACGATTTGGTCAATGTCGTGAAACAAGAAGCCAACTTAAATCAAGCGCTAATTAAAGATAAACGTCTGGAAGAGTTATATATACTGCCTGCCTCCCAAACCCGCGACAAAGATGCGTTGGACATAGACGGCGTAGCACGTGTTATAGACGAGCTCAAAGCAGCTAATTTTGATTACATCATCTGCGACTCCCCTGCCGGTATAGAAAAAGGCGCGTTAATGGCACTTTATTTTGCAGATCGAGCAATCGTTGTAACTAACCCAGAAGTGTCTTCTGTGCGCGATTCCGACCGTATATTGGGCATTTTAGCCAGTAAGTCCAAGCGGGCGGAAGAAAAATTAGAGCCCATACGCGAACATTTGTTGGTAACCCGTTACTCTCCTGGCCGCGTTGAACGCGGTGATATGTTGGCCTTAAGCGACATAGAAGAATTATTGGCTATTCCTTTATTGGGGGTTATTCCCGAATCCCTGGCCGTATTACGCGCCTCTAATTCGGGTATTCCCGTCACTTTCGATCAAGAAAGCGATGCCGGTCAAGCTTATTTAGATGCCGTGGATCGCTTCTTAGGCCATAAGGTTCCTTTGCGCTTTGTGAATACTAAAAAACGTACATTCTTAGAGCGCATCTTCAAATCCAAAGATAAAGAAGGGGCCACCGCATGAGTTGGATAGACTTATTCCGCAATAAAAAACGCAATACCGCGGCTACCGCCAAAGAGCGCTTGCAGATCGTGATTTCTCACGAGCGTACACGTCAATCGCAACCTGATCTGATCAGCGCCATGCAAACGGAGATCTTGAACATTATTGCCAAATATTTAGGCATTCCTAGTGATAAAATTCAAGAACAAGTTAAAGTAGATGTAGAACGTCGTGGCGAGCATTCCGTGTTAGAACTCAATATTACCCTACCAGAATCCGCTCATAAAGTCCTACCTAAAGAAAAAGAAATTGCTGTTGAAGGCGCTTAATTTATCTCAATCTATTTAGAAGATTCACTATAACTGTTCTCCTCGGCCCTCTAACGATCGCGGCTCCGTTCACCGTGTTCATCCCACTTTTGAAGTTTGGATCACCGAGATTACATATTCCTCGCTCTAGTAAGCCCCTATAATTTCTTTCGGTTTAAGGGGGCAATCAAGCTATTGATAATTTAATGCTTATTATTCAATGACTTATTACAAGTCGCGCTATCCCCCACTACGACGGTGGGCGAATTAAAGTTTGGATTAGCTCCTCCAAAGAGAGCAGCTGACTTAGATTCTGCAATAATCTTTTGGGCAGACTTTACCTGGAATCCCGGTATAGCAGTAATAGCACCTCCATCTCGCTTTTTTTCTCCTTGTACAAGCTCTATTTCACGTTTAGCATCTTCCTGTGCAATAGGCGCTCTAATTTCCTTTACTTTATTTTCAATCCCATAAATATATTCCTCACTAGATTTCTTACAGGCTGCCACGTCCTTGTTGTGCCACCATGCGAAGCCTACGCTTGCTATTGAGCTTATCAGCAGTGCCCCTAATACTGGCAGGGCTGTAGGGGGTGAAAGCGCTAAGGCAACGGCAGTACTTATCAATGGAATAGCACCTAATCCCCCTGTTACCACTAGAACGCCAGTAACCAGCGCCACGCTAAAGCACACAGCCAAGGTTATTCCCACCGTTTTGGATGCCTTATAAGCCCATTCCTTTTGAGGGGAGATGGTATTTGCATTCTTTTGAAAGGCTTCACGCCAATTCTGTTCTGGGTAGACAGGTTCAAATTTAAATTTTTTTGGTATCGCAAGAGAAGTCATACGATTTATCAATTCTAGATTGATCCGCTCCAGGGACTTTTTGATAATTTCAGGGGGAATATGCTTCTTATGGATGTATTTTTCTATCTCTTCGGGGGATATTTTTATTCTTAGGGCTATAGGATCGGCTTTAGAGAAAAGGTGCTCTAAGATAAGTCCATTTAAAACCAAAGCGCTTTCACAAGCCTCTTCATCCCTATATTTTTTGTTGAGAGCAACATGACAATATTTTTCTAATAGCTCAAGTGTTTGGTAGAAATAGTTAGCCTGTTCAATACTCGCTTGTGTAGACCAGCCATTTTGAATGCGCTCTATCAGTATGTGCAATGCGTAAATAGAATCTTCTTTATTCTTAGGCAATTCTGCTGCTATCTGCTGCAATTTGGCGTGGCAAAGAAAGTTAATGCGCATAATGTGCTCTTTTTCCTCATCTCGTTTTTCATAATCAATTCTGGCTTGTTGAGCAGCCGCACGTATTTTACTACTAAAAGTTCTAACGAGAGCTTCATCAGAAGATTGCATATAAACTTTATCACACTTTGGGTCTATTTCCCCATCTTCTTTTAGGCGAAATGAGAACGTAGAAGAGATTTGAATGGGATCAGCATAGTGATGCAGCTGATTATCGTTAATACTTTTAAGATCATTTATTATATAAGTGTCGGTTAAAGAAAAGCTTTGACCATCCTCTGACACTGTAATTAAAATTTCCCTCGAATTATAACCCAGCCCATTTTGTGGAAACCCAAGCCCATATTCATTCATTAAAATAGTTTGCAGTATTTTTTTTAAAGGACAACGCAGCAACGACCCTTGATTTAAATTATAGAGTAAAAATTCACGTAATGGAGGAGCCAAGTTCTCTGGAAAGAGCGCTTTAACTTTTTCAGCTTCATTGCGCTTTTCTAACTTCTTATTTTTTTCTATCTCTGTATCTTCTTCCAGCACCTCCAAATCACATGAACTATCTTGCAAAAGGCCCTTATTAATCGCTACTTTTGCTATTTCATCTCTTAATATCAAACCCTTACTTAACGACAAGTTCTCAACAATAAAAATAATATTCATGCGTTCGCTATCGCACGCGGTTTGAGAAATGCCTAGGCTCTTAGCATTAGGGATTGCGTAATTAGGAAGATCAAACCAATATTCTAAATCTGGAACTGTAGGAATATATCCCATTGGGTACAGTTGCGTGGGAATGTTGCTGAATTCACATGTTTTAGACAACTTCTCATCCTCCGTTAAATAACTGTAGAGTCAGTATACTCAAAGGAGCTTAAGAGAAACTGAAGGAAAATGACTTTCTGTATTTTACGAAAATTTCGTACAAATTATCAGGAAATCGATTGGACGTTGTTTTACGGTACTACTTGCCCCGTATGAAAGAAAAGATAATATGGCAGTAATAACCTACCATTATTGCGAACAAGTGACACAATCCAGGAAAAAGTTAGTTAATGAACGGTATATCGCTTACAGCTGGCCTATAAATAACGCGGAAACTTATAGAACTGTGGTGTTTACCCCTGGATTGCTTCGCCTGGCTCGCTGCGCTCACTGGCTCGCAATGACGAAGTTCAGTGCAATTTTTAACTATGTCTTAGGTAAAGTTTTTACGCCAGAAACGCCCTCTGGCATAATTCAATCATCGTCGTAGGAAATAACCCCAGGAAAAACACCGCTAAGCCATTGATACTAATAGCCAATTGGGCATCGAAGGATTCTAATATCACAGGCGTTTTGTCTATAGGTTCATCAAAATACATCACCTTAACAACGCGCAGATAGTAATAAGCGCCTATGATGGCAAAGACCAAAGCCACTGCTGGTAACCAAACGATATGAGCCTGGACCAAGGATTCTAATACCCCTACTTTTGCGAAAAAGCCTACACTGGGCGGCACACCAGCCATAGAAAACATGATGAGCAGCATCATTAAAGCGAGCCACGGATTACGTGTGTTTAAGCCCTTAAAATCATCGATTTTTTCTAATTCAAAGCCCTTATTGCTTAGCAGCGTGATAACCCCAAAAGCACCCAAGGACATCACCACATACATGATGATGTAAAACAATGCCGAGCCGTAGCCTCTAGATGTACCTGCTATTAAACCCAATAGCATATACCCCATATTAGCAATAGAAGAATAAGCCAACATGCGTTTAATATTATCTTGAGCTATGGCGATGATATTTCCTACTGCCATAGACAATACCGCCACTGCGATCAGCAAATATTGCCATTGCGGAAACAACGCGGGCATGGCTTCTACCAATAAGCGCAGTAATAATGCAAAGCCCGCCAATTTAGGCGCCGTAGAGATAAATAAGGCCATGGCGTTGGGTGCACCCTCATACACATCGGGTACCCACATATGAAAGGGGGCTACCCCTAATTTAAATAAAGCCCCGGCGGCAATGAATACTAGGCCTACCGTTAACATCATCGGTTGAGAATCCACCGACAAGCTCATCATGGATACAATTTCTTGTAGATTGAGACTTTGGCAAGCGCCATAGATTAAGGACATACCATACAACAAAAAGCCAGAGGCAATTGCGCCCATAATAAAATACTTCATCGCGGCTTCTTGGCAAACAGGACGATTCTGACGCAAGGCAATCATGGCGTATAAAGGCAAAGAAAATACTTCTAAGCCTAAATACAAAGTTAAGAAACTGTATGCCGATACCAACACTTGCATCCCTAAAGCGCTGAACAATACCAATAAATAAAATTCACCGTGTGCAATTGCCTTATCGCGTATATAAGGGCGGCTATACATCAGCACGAACACCGTAGATAATAAAATAAATATTTTTAAGAGTAGACTTTCTGGATCCAGTATAAAACTACCATCGAAGGTAATCTCAGTAGGATGGCCATATAAAGAGATGGCAATCACCGTTGCCCCCAATAAAGTGATTTGCGTTAAAAAATAAGTAATACCACGATTTTGTTTGTCAAAAAACAAATAGGCCAACATAACCACGCAAATCATGCCTAAGGTGAACATTTCGCCTATTGCAGGCAAAAAATCAGGGGCTGTAAAATTCATTATGATCCCTCGTATTTATAACTTACTGGTAGTAGACAATTCTAATAAATGCCCTATAGATGTATGAAATACGCTCAAGAGCGCATTGGGATAAACGCCTATAAAAATAACTAAGAAGGCTAAGATAAATAATACCGTATATTCCGGCATTTCTAAATCGTGCATCTTTTCCACCCCTTCTGCCACTACCTTCCCAAAGAAGACGCGTTTATACATCCATAAGGTATAAGTTGCTGACAATACCAAGGTCGTAGCAGCAAACAAGGTAATGACATAACTCGCCTTAAAGCTGCCTAGGATAATTAAAAATTCACCTACAAAACCAGAGGTGCCGGGCAAGCCTACATTCGCCAAGGCAAATAACATGAAAAAAGCGGCAAACATCGGCATTTTATGGGCGACGCCGCCAAAAGCATTGATCTCACGGCTATGCAAGCGCTCATATAACACCCCTACTCCCAAGAACATAGCACCGGTGCTAAAAGCATGCGATAACATTTGCACCATGCCCCCTTCCAACGTTAAATAGGCATCATGTACATCACCAGTTTTGGCGATAATTTTGTAAATCACAAAACAAGCAAGCGTGGTAAAACCCATATGCGCCACCGATGAATACGCGATTAGACGTTTCATATCCGTCTGCCCTACCGCTACCACAGCAATGTAGACGATGGCGATCAGCGATAAAACTACCATCAAGCCCGCTAAGTGCTGGCTTGCATCCGGTGTAATGGGCATACTAAAACGTAAAATGCCATAAATACCCATTTTTAACATTAACGCCGCCAACACCACCGAACCGCCCGCAGGGGCTTCGGTATGCGCATCGGGTAACCATGTGTGCACAGGCCACATAGGGATCTTCACTGCAAAAGCCAATAAGAAGGCAATGAAAATATACACCTGCTCGGTCATGGTCAATTTAATGGTATAAAAACTTAAAATATTAAAATCGGTGGTTTTAGTTCTTAAATACAGTAAGGCAATTAACATTAATGCCGAGCCTAAAAAAGTATAGAGAAAGAACTTAATAGAAGCATAGGTTCGTCTAGAGCCACCCCACATGCCTATGCAAAGATACATAGGAATCAACATCCCTTCCCAAAACACATAAAACAAAATCGCATCTAAGGATTCAAATACCCCTACCATCATGCCCTGCATGATCAAAAATGCCGCCATATATTGAGCTACATTTTTCTTAATAGGCCGCCACGAGGCTATTACCACTAAAAAAGTCGTGATGGTGGATAGAATAACCATTAATACCGAGATACCATCTACGCCCAATTGATAATGCACCCCAAATTTGGCAATCCAATCTACGTTTTCTATAAATTGCATATTGGCTGTAGTCTTATCAAAACCCAGATACAGGGGCACACACAAGAGTAAATTGATAAAAGCAGTCAACAGCGCTATACAACGCGCACGCGTAGCTTTGCGATCATCGCCTGCAAACATACAGGCAATACCGCCTATAACCGGTACCCAAATAATCAAACTGAGTAGAGGAACATCAGTGAACATACCATTTTCCTTCTTGCCGAAAACCCCATATTTGGCGCATCTTGCGCGTAAATTTGAACCGAAAAATGCGCATTTATGGCGTTATAAACTCCGCTTTTTCAGTTCAAATTTACGCCCAATCCAAATCGGGACTTTTCGTATATTTATACATTAAAACATCAACCAACCTAGTAAAACAATTAGACCTAATACCATCACAAAAGCGTAATGGTAAATATAACCGGTTTGCATGCGCCTAGAAGTAGACGAAAACCACTCGATTACCCTACCGGCGCCATTGACAAAAAAGTCATCGATGATTTTAGAGTCGCCTTTGTACATCAACTTTGCCGTAGCTTGACCGCCGCGCACGAAAATTAAATCGTTAAAATCGTCAAAACCATATTTATGGATTAAAATGGTATAGAGTACTTTAAAGCGTTGTGCACACAGAGTGGGAAACCCTGGCCTTTTCATATAGGCGTACCAAGCAAAAAAAGCACCTAATAACGCAAACCATAAGGGTAAGCCATTAAAGGCTGTTAAAATCATGCTAAAACTGCCGTGAAATTCTTCGGTCATAGTCGCCAACACATTATTTTGCGGCAAGACAGTGATGCTATTGCCTAATAAAGCATTGCTGGAAAATAGCATCGGCTTTATCATCAAATACCCTTGAAAAACGGAAGGAATAGCCAACAATACCAGCGGTAACCACACTACCCACGGCGATTCTTTTAAATGGTGTTTGGTATGATCATCCATGCGCTCTTCTCCGTGAAACGCTAAGAATAATGCTCTAAAGCTGTAGAACGCCGTTACAAAAGAACCCAATACCACACACACATAGGCATAAGAAGCACCACTAATCTGGCTATACTTCACGGCCTCTATAATCGCATCTTTAGAATAGAACCCCGAAAAGGGTGGAATGGCGCATAAAGCCAAAGTGCCGATAAGAAACGTGATGTAGGTTATAGGCATGTGCTTCCTCAAACCGCCCATGTGGCGCAGATCTTGATCGTGGTGCATCGCGATGATCACAGAACCCGCCCCTAAGAATAATAAGGCTTTAAAAGCCGCATGCGTCATTAAATGGAAAATACTGGCAGCATACGCCGAAACACCCGCTGCCGCCATCATATAGCCCAATTGTGACAAGGTTGAATAGGCCACAACTCGTTTAATATCGTTTTGCACAATGGCAATTAAACCGGTGAATAACGCGCCCGTTGCTCCTATGATCAAAATAAAACTTTGCATGGAGGGCGTATATTGATACAAAGGTGACAAACGCGCCACCATAAATACACCGGCCGTGACCATGGTTGCAGCGTGAATCAAAGCCGAAATAGGCGTAGGACCTTCCATAGATTCAGGTAGCCACACATGCAAAGGCATTTGCGCCGATTTGGCCATGGCGCCTATAAACAAAAAGAAACCTATAGCACTGATAGCAGACCAATGCGTGCCGGGTAAGGTAGGAGCAAGGGCCGCCACATTGGGCACAGCCGCAAATACGGCCGCATAATCTAGGCTACCAAAATAATTTAACACTCCGGCTATACCGACTACAAAACCAAAATCACCGACGCGATTCACTAAAAAAGCTTTTAAACTACCTTCATTAGCCGAGTCGCGGTGAAACCAAAAGCCGATCAAAAGATAGGAGGCTAAACCCACACCTTCCCAACCGAAGAATAATTGTAAAAAGTTATTGCCCGTGATCAACATTAACATGAAAAAAGTAAACAAAGAGATATAAGCAAAAAAGCGTTGATAACCCCCATCTTCTTCCATATACCCTATGCTGTAAATATGCACCAAGAATGAAACAAAAGTAACGGTAACCATCATGCAGGCCGTTAAATGGTCAATTAAAAAGCCTACGTTTAAGGTTAAATTACCACTTTGTCCCCAAATATACAGCGCTCCATTGTATTCCAAATTATTATGCATGACTAAATAAGCCACATACACCGATAACAGAAAAGAAATGCCCATTAAAGTGATGGTAAGTCGATGCGCAAAAGGCCGCGACACGTATCTACAAAATAAACCTGCCGCTGCCGCACCCAGTAAAGGCGCAGTAATGATAAGTAGGGTTAAAGTCTTTAATAATTCCATAGAAACGTTATCCTTTTAATGCATCTAGATCAGTGACGTTAATGGATTGGCGGGTACGGAAGAGGATGATCAAAATCGCTAAACCCAGCGCTGTTTCGGCCGCAGCTACCGCCAAGATGAAAAAGACAAAAATCTGTCCTGCACTGTCTTGCAAAAAGCTGGCAAAGGCAATGAAGTTCATATTTACTGCTAAAAGCATTAATTCTATACTCATCAGTAAGACAATGAGGTTTTTGCGGTTAATAACCATACCCGCCAAGCTTAAACCAAATAAAATAGCACCTACGACCAAATAGTCCGTCAAAGTAATCATTGATTTACTCCCATATCGGTAATCACCTCTAAACGATCGTGTTTGTTCGCCTCTAATTGTAAGGCGATGCGCTGGCGTTTATTATTGGCCTTTTCTCTATGCGTTAAACCAATCGACGCGACGATGGCTATCAGTAATATGACCGCTGCCAACTCGAAAGCATAGACATAGTGCGTATACAGCAGGATGCCCAAAGCCTTAGTATTGCTATAATCGGCTGCTTGATGGGTGCTCGTGGCGAGCGCTAAGTCGCCCAAATGCGTAGGCTTAACCGCAAATACCAATACCGCTACCATCAATGCAACCACAATGACCGCAAAAGGTAAATAGCGCACAAATTTTTCTTGTACGGCTTCTTTATCTAAATTCAACATCATCACCACAAACATGAATAAGGTCATGACCGCGCCTACATAAACAAAAATTAATAATAAAGCTAGAAACTCAGCTTCCAATAACATCCACAACACAGCACTGGCGCAAAAAGAAACGATCAAGAAAAAAGCCGCTCGTACGGAATGTTTTGACACGATCACCATCGTCGCACTGCCTATCAACAACGCTGAAAATACGTAAAAAACCAGTTTTTCGATTATCATTTTTTATATCCTATCTATAAGGTGCATCTTCATTACGCGCTTTGGCAATTTCGGCTTCATAGCGATCGCCTATGGCTAATAACATAGGCTTAGTCATAATATTCTCACCGCGATTCTCAAAATGGTAATTACTCAAATGGGTTTCTACAATCGAATCTACAGGACAAGATTCTTCACAAAACCCGCAGTAAATGCATTTGAATAAATCGATATCGTAACGGGTAGTACGTCTAGAGCCATCCTCGCGCGGCGCTGAGTCTATGGTAATGGCCAAAGCCGGACACACCGCCTCACACAATTTACAGGCAATGCAGCGTTCTTCGCCATTAGGATAACGACGTAAAGCGTGCAATCCCCGAAAACGTG
>JAJONP010000155.1 GCA_021323555.1 Gammaproteobacteria bacterium
ATGTTTAACGAAGAGCGAAATAATAATCTCATATCAGGTTCACGACTGGCACACCTTCCATTCACAAGAGGCATTTTCTTTCTTTTCCCTGCCTATCCCGCTATTACTATTCATCTCTCACTAGACCTGGGTCTAGTGATAGATTTAACAACCTCTTAAAAGTCTATCAATAGAATCGTATTTTAAATAAGATAGATGTTCTATCATCAATCTTAGAATCTAGTGAGAGAGCAAGAGGGTAAAATTGAATATTGGATACGCACGAACATCAATAAAAAAATGTGTGGCAGTCATCCTAGATTTTATGACATAAGCATCTTTTATGTCATCCAAAGAAGAAAAACACTCAAGTGAGGCCATCGCCGAAAAAAATAAGTGCTTAAGTGACAGTGTCAGGCATTGACTGAAAAATTATTTAAGGCTGGTTAATCGCTAAAATGCCCTGCTGCATATTCGTGCAGAACACTAGCAATAAAGGTTTGATAAGGCAACCCTTTATAGGCTGCTTTTTGTTTTAAGCGAGCCAAATCGTTGCTAGAAATACGGATGTTAACCCGTTTATCTTTTCGAAAATAGTTCGCCGCAGCTTCCTTTGCAAAAGTAAGTTCTTCTTTTAAATTATTCACGCTTTTCAACTTACCTTTATCAATCAGTTGATCAATAGCATCGCTGATATTCTGCTCTTCTTGATTGAGGCCAAAGTTAGAAACATCACGCTTCTTCTTTTTCATCTTTATTACCTCGTAAATATTGCTTCGTTAATTTTCGATGAGGAAAAATAGTCTTTAAAAATAGAGTATTTTCATCTTTCCTAACAAAAGGCACTAGATACACGTAGTTATTGATATTAAGAACATACATTTTTTGTTTAGGATATTTAGCAGAGTTAGGGTGTGGCAACACATCTAACACCTCACCTTCGTCTATTGCTGCAATAGCCTCTTCAAAACTAATGTTTCGCTCTTTTATTAACTGCTTATTTTTTTCTTCTGAAAAATGATATTGTTGTTTTTTCTCTATCATGCTACATATTTATCACAATGTGTGCATTTTGGCAATATTAATATTTCCAGAATAGGTCTTGCAGGCTCACCACCCTAAATGGTTAATTTGATTTTATCAAGCGATTTCTCCGACCCAAGCCTGTGTGTTTTTTAATCTCACTTAAAAATGCTATCCTTTTGCCAAAGTATCGCATTTTGGTAACAATCAACAGCTTAGAAAGAGCAGTAGAGCCGTCACTGGACGCACAGCTTTTAAATGCTATCATTTAGTCTATTAATAGATAAAAGATAGCATTTATAATCACACTTATGAACAGGAGAATACCCGATGAGTCAAACCGATTTGAGTGAGGTCTGTGAAACACTCGCCGAAAGAACCTATAATTTTTTGAAAAAAGAAGTCGAAAAAATTTCAAAATCAAACGCTATTCCAAAGGAGGAAGCCTTAAAACTCGGTTTAGGGACGGGACAACAGCATTTTTATCGGCCGTCATGATTAATATCATGAGTCAAAGGAATTTTGGACTGTATCGAGAAGACCATTTTTACGAAGATGTGTCTAACATTTTAAATAACGTAGTGAGAGGAAGAAAAGTCTTGAGAGAGAGAAAGGAATAAAAAAATGGCACGCCAAGGGACAGTCAGAGTATTAACGCTGCCCGAGTTTAAACAAGCCGAGAAAGCAGCCCTTTTAACAAAACATCCGTTGCGCAATCGTGCGATTGTGTATCTCTCCTTTGGGCTCGGGTTCCGCGCCTGTGAGATCAGACGACTTCGCATAAAAGATGTGTTATCGCCCGAGGGCGCTTTATATGAAGAAATCAGCCTTGAAAAAAGAGTCACGAAAAAGAAAAAGCAGAGGCACGCGTATTTAACCAATAAAAAAGTCCGTGCCATCTTGCTTGACTATATTGAAGATTTAAAGCAAAAATATCAAAAGAGACAGACGCCCTTTTGTTTAGAGGAGGCTCTTTTTATGTCTCAGAAAGGCGGGGAATTCCTGCCCAATGACATGGTCAGATTGATTTGCATGTTCTATAAAACGGCGGGTCTGATCGGTGCCAAGTCAAACTCGGGCCGTCGGACGCTCATTACGAAATTAATCGACGAAGGGTATGACCTCAAAGCCATTGCGGACGTGGTAGGGCATTCCAGCATTAAAACGACCGTAAGTTACCACCAATCGAACCCCACCCGATTAAAGAAAATTTCAGAAAAGAGTATTTTTTAAGCGAGAAAAAAATCAATCGAGCGACTTCATGACCAGTCCTTTCGTGCGGATCCTGCACGTGCCAAATCATCTATTTTTGAGCATAAAAATGTATTAGATACGGCCGAAGGACTGTATAATAAACGTCAATGATGTTATCCATGCAGGTGAATATGCTTTCTTTTAAGACAATAGAAAAAACAGCGTCCGATGCGACAGGGGCTCAACAAGGTGAACGTTTAAATGAGAGTGTCAAACATTCACTGAAAAATTATTTTAGTCGCTTAGAGGGTGAAGAGCCTAAAGCGGTTTATGACATGATATTGTCCGAAGTCGAAATGCCTTTATTGGAATGTATGATCCATCACACGAAAAACAATCAGGTCAAAATGGCGAAATGGTTAGGCTTGAGTCGCGGCACGTTACGGCAAAAATTAAAAAAATATGGGCTTTTGTAGAAAAATTCTAAAAAAATTTCGATGTGAATTTTCTGTGAGTTGAATCACTGACAACCTTTTATCTATTGAGTACGAGAATACTGACTATGCCATTACCGATTGGATATGATAACTTTAGAGAACTGATTGAAAATGAATTAGAGTTTGTTGATAAAAGCCTATTTATCAAAGAAATTACCGATGATATAGCCACCAAGGCAGCCGTGATTACACGGCCACGCCGTTTTGGGAAAACATTGAATTTATCCATGCTGCATCATTTCTTGAGTGCTGAAGTCAACGGAAAGGCCACAAAAAATTTATTTAATTCTTTAAGAATTTCAGCATATAAAGACATTTGTGCAAAGCACCAAGAACAATATCCTGTAATTTTTGTCACGTTTAAAGACGTAAAAGAAGCAAATTACGAAGAAGCCTATACAAAACTGTGTAAATTAATGCGAGATGTTTATGGAGAGCATGAATTCCTGTTATCAAGTCCTCGTTTGAGTGATTCTCAAAAGAGGGCATTTGAACTCATTCTTGAAAGAAAAGGCTCTACGGCAGATGTGACAGAAGCACTAAAAGATTTAACAACCTATCTGTCTCGCCATTATGGGGTCAATCCTTGGTTACTCATTGATGAGTACGATACACCTATCCAGGCGAGTTATGTGCATGGTTATTATGATCAGATGATCCATATCATGCGTGGTCTGTTTGGTTCAGCGCTTAAAACCAATCCCTATCTTTATCGAGCGGTGATTACGGGTATTTTGCGCGTGGCCAAAGAAAGCTTATTTTCTGGGATTAATAATCTCAAAGTCTATTCATCGCTTCATCCTGCTTATAGTACGCAGTTTGGATTCACCGAAGAAGAAGTGAGCGGGTTAGCGAGAAAACATTCTTTAGAAAACCAGTTATCCGCCATTAAAGAATGGTATAACGGATATCAGATAGGCGATACCGTTCTTTATAATCCCTGGTCAATTGTCAATTGTATTCAGGAAAAAGGAAAATTAATTCCTTACTGGGTCAACACCAGTGATAATTATCTGATTCGTACTATCCTTTTGCGTTCAAGTACGAGATTTAAAGAAAAATTTGAATACCTGTTACAAGAGAAGCCTGTAGAACAACTCGTTGATGAAAATACGGTATTTTTTGATTTGAAAGCGAGTGAATCGGCGGCGTGGAGCTTATTGTTAATGACGGGTTATTTAAAAGTTCTTTCACAGCGTTATACGGAACAAGGATTATGGTGTAGACTTGAAATCCCCAATAAAGAAGTCAGAAACCTTTACCGGCAAATTATCGAGGAATGGCTTTCAAACGGGCATGGCATTGAGTGGTATAACCAATTCCTGACGCATTTATTGACAGGCAATATTGATCTTTTTGAGAAAGAACTGCAAGAAGTCATGGAACAAACTGTCAGTAGTCACGATACAGGTCGTCATCCAGAAGCATTTTACCACGGGCTCATGATAGGCTTGACTGCTAGTTTATATCATAACGAATACTACGAAATTCAATCCAATAAAGAAAGTGGTTATGGCCGATATGATTATCTCATTTTTGCCCGTGACAAGAACAAGCCAACCCTTTTATTGGAATTTAAGAAAGTCAGTGCTAAAGATAAAGAGCTTGAGCAGCTAGACATCCATCTGGAACAAGCAGCTCAAGAAGCGCTGGATCAAATTGATCAAAAACACTATTTGGCAGAAGCGAAACAACGCGGCAGTACAAACATTCTAAAAATAGGATTAGCCTTTTGCGGAAAACGCTTCAAAATAAAGTATACACAACTTAAGTAACTTTTCCTAAAAGAATGATTGGCCTTTTTTAGCTAACATCGAATGCCCCCTATTTTTATAGCAGGCATTCTAACCGATTTTCTCCATCTCTGCCGAAAATCGCCAAAGTCGGTAATCATTTAATCTAATTACTTGGGCTCCTACTCGAACTACTCATAAATCTTACCGATTGAGACAAGGAAAACTTTTCTCTAGTTTTAAC
>JAJONP010000027.1 GCA_021323555.1 Gammaproteobacteria bacterium
CAAGAGCAACAGCAAGAGCAACAGCAAGAGCAACAGCAAGAGCAACAGCAAGAGCAACAGCAAGAGCAACAGCAAGAGCAACAGCAAGAGCAACAGCAACAGCAACAGCAACAGCAACAGCAACAGCCAAAACCAAAAGAACAGCAATTACAACTTGGAAACGAGAATTTAAAAATAATAAATGAAGGGGTGCCAGAATTAAAAAATGATAAGGAGGTTGAATCCAAAGAAGAATCTGTGTCTGAAACGAAAGCTGTAGAAGCATTTCTTAAAGCCTATGACCAGTTAAATAACCAAGTTAATAAACAAAGGCTAGCCTTCTTTGGGTGGATTAAGGATGAAGAAATAACGCCAGAAATGATTGTTAAAGCAGTAATCCTATTTCCAGAATCAACAGCATCAGTTACTTTCCATAACCTTTTGAAAGATTCTGAGGATAATGAGGTAAAGACTCTTCTGCAAACCCTGTATGATGAAACCATACAAAAACATAAAGATGCCGTTGCTGATTTTCTTAAATTTTATGATAACAAACTTTCAAAGTTAGATGAAAAACAAGGGGTAGCAGACAGGATACATGAACTAAAGGGTAAAGATGAGAATACAGTTACTGCCCAAGAGATTGTTTGCATATTGAGAAATTATCGTGATAAGAACGATAGATTTAATAAGATTTCTGAGGAGTATCTTAAACAAAATACAGCCCCAGCAGCAATTCTTTTTGAGGATTTATTGAATAGATTAGTTTATGAAAAGATATTCGAAAAAGAATTGCAATCACCACGTTGCGCTATTCGCTCTCGTTCTTCGTCTGATAGCTCTGGCTCTATAACTGGGTTTCACTCTCGCCCTACGAGTCCTAGTAGGAGGAGGAGCGTATTCTCTACACCTCAAAGGCAATCAAATGCCGAATTACTACAAGAGTCGAATCAAAATGAACAAGCACAAAAAAATAAAATAGTACAAGATTTTTTATCCTACTATTCTTGGGATCGTAAAAATCACTGCATTTCCAAAGGAAGAAATGATGCATGGAGGAAGAGGCAGGAATCAGGTCAACTACCTACGTTAGAAGAAATTATTTTTTATGCGATGGCTCATCCAGGTGGGCGAACAGATACTATTCTTAAAGAATATTATGGTTGTAATGTTCATGCGAGTACTTCTGAACTATCACCCAAGGAACAAGAGATAATCACTCAGAGAAGACTAAAAAAAAGGATAAGTCCACAAGCCGAAACACATCAGGAGCTTGTTAAAAAAACTCATCAGAAAGTTTGGGAATATAATAGTCAGGCTGTAAAGAAATTTCTTGAAGAAAGCAACACGCAAATAAAAGGAAAATGCTTTAAGTTTTCGGGATGGGCTTGGTCGAAACCAGAAAATGTTAAACTGACAAGTATCATTGATTACTCACGAAAAGGCTGGCTTCCTTGGTTTTTTTCTTTTATCCCAGGTATTTATTCGGGTACTCGTACTTATAATATTCTTCGTAAGAAGTTAGGTATATTTGACATAGATACCAGAGAGAAAAAGAATGCAGGGAAATCTTCAGCGCAAATCGCTGTAGAGCTGTATAACAATAGCAAGGTGCAAGGGCCTTTGAGGAGCTAGAGGATGCGAATGGCAAATTTTAAACCCATCGCTACTTTATCCTATAGTTTGTCAAATTTTAGATAATGAACTTATTGTTCTTGTGTTGAAAGTGGCGCATTGTAAGAAAGTTTATAGGTTTTAGGAAACTTATTAAAATCATTATTCCCTTAGGAATTAAAATGTTTGGATGTTATGATTAGAGACTTTTTAAATGTTTCAGGATAAAGTCGAATGATTAAAAAAACAGTTGAAATTATAGATACCACTTTAGGCATGGTAGCAGGTGCTATTGCATGGACAGTTATTTTCGTATGTGAAGTAGTCGTTTTATTTTCAGAAGGGTGGCGGGAGTATTTTCCAAATTTTATTTCTTCTTCGAAAGCATTAACGTTTCTGTTATCAGGAGCCATACTTTTAGGAATAATCGTATTCGGCCTAAGTGGTGGAACTTTCGAATTCATAGTGTGCTTATTACCAATGATCATTTTAGGAGGGGGAGCCGTTGCAGGTCTATTTTATGGCATATATGAGGGATTTAACAAAGGCTTAAGTGGGTTGATTACAGGTGCGGATCAATCGCAGGAACAATCTACACTACTTTCTTTTCAACTGTCCCAATCAGAAGAGAATTATAGTGCACTTGTTGATAGAGTTAGAAAATTAAAAGTATCTTCTGAAGCAAAACAATATATTAAAGCAATGATTACAGAAGAGAACCTTGCCGAATTTAAAAGCATAATAGTAGATACAGGAGCAAATCCGTATGATAAAGAGCTATATGGATATTTGATTGCCCCTTGCCAGATTAAAAATCAGAATTCTTTATTAAAGAAAGCTGATCCTCCCATTACCGTTAAAAGAGAAACTGATGGAGGAGAAGTTCTTTTTAGTACATATAGTTATGCTGCATTTTTAGAATATTTAATGAATAAATCAGGTGAAGAACACATCAATGATCCTGTCTTACACGTTCCCTTAGACAGTGAAGAAATTACTTTTTTTATAGGATTTCCGAATGTGAAGAAAAAGGATTTTGATTATATTAGAGAACAGCTTAGAAAGAAAGCTGCTAGCTCTTTATCGGTCTCTACTGGAAGAGCAGAACTACCGGGTTCATCAAGAAGACATAGCGATGATCGAGCAGTTTTTTTTCATCACCCATTAGCGCCAGGCGCAGAAGGTGCAAACAGGAGAGAATCCTTTACTTTTAATGCTCGTTCTGGGCAGATGTAGACTAAAAGCTAGATTACGAGGCAAAAAGCGCGTCCAATCTAATCTACCTTATGTTTCTCTTTCAAGGCAGTTATCTCATCCAACGCCAAGCCTGTCATGTCACGAATCACATCAGGAGAAATATTCTTTGAAATCATACGAAGAGCTATTTCTTTAGCTTTACTTTCTGCCCCTTGTTCTATTCCTTTCTCGACACCTTCTTTCATTCCTTTTTCCATACCCAATGCCTGGGCTGCCGCAAGTTCCACTTCTAAAAATCCTTCTAAAATCCCAAAATTGGCTTTTTGACGTAAGATATTTTTTAATGGCCCAGCTTATTCATACTCTTTTTTACCTCTTTGATCTCAATTCTTAATATGGTATGTTATCGCTTCTTTATTTTATCCCCAAACGGTTTTTAATCATGCAGCGTTGTGAAGAACAGAAAGCAAACGAAGTGTTTGATTTCACTGACTTAACGCAGACAGAGCTCAGGGCATTATTGCAGCACTATCATATTGCTTTAACGGTCGATGAAGCTCTGACTATTCAAAATACTATTTTAAAACGCCCGCCTTCATTATCGGAATTAGTGCTGTGGGCTATTCAAGGTTCAGAACATTGTTCTTATAAAAGCAGCCGTCAATTTTTAAAAACCTTAGTGACCGATGGCCCTAATGTGATTTTAGGGGCTAAAGAAGATGCAGGGATTGTCAGTGTGGCCACTGATCTTCAGGGTAAGCGTTATGGTATTGTGATGAGCCATGAATCGCATAACCATCCATCACAGCTGGTGCCTTATGAAGGCGCTGCCACGGGCGTAGGCGGTAATGTGCGTGATGTGTGTTGCATGGGTGCTGAAGTCATTGCGGTCGCGGATGGATTGCGTTTTGGTGATATTACGCGCCAAAAAACGCAGTGGATTCAAAAAGGGGTAGTGAGTGGTATTGCAGGCTATGGAAACCCCATTGGTGTGCCTAATATAGCCGGTGATGTCTATTATGATTCAGGTTATAACGAAAATTGTCTAGTCACTGTTGTGACATTAGGTGTTGTCCATGAAGACCATGTGATTCATTCTTATGCCCCTAAAAATGCAGAAGGTTATGTTTATATATTAGTGGGAAAACCCACGGACAATAGCGGATTTGGTGGCGCGAGTTTTGCGTCTATGGATTTAGAAGAAAATGATAACAATAAAGGTGCGGTACAAGAGCCTAATGCGTTTTTAAAAAGGCATTTGTTGAAGGCAAATTATGCATTATTTAAATTATTTCAAGAAAAAAAATGGATTGATCGAGTGGCGTTTAAAGATTTAGGCGCAGGCGGTGTGGCGTGTGCATCTGTTGAAATGGCAGAAGCGGGTGGTTATGGTGCTGATATTGAGTTAGAGAAAGTACCGACAAGTATGTCGAATCTGCACCCTTCTGTTATTTTATGTTCTGAAACGCAAGAGCGGTTTATGTGGGTTGTGCCGCCTGATTTAGTCGATTTGGTTTTGACGCATTATAATGATACGTTTGCATTGCCAGCCATTTCTGCAGGTGCTAAAGCGGCAGTTGTTGGGAAAATCCGTACAGATGGTTTATATAAAGTCAGTTATCACGGCGAAGAAATTGTGCATGCGCGTGCCTCGGATGTAACAAAAGGGATACGCTATGATCGTCCTTATGCGCCTTCTCTTAAAAAATATGCAGAGCCTGATTTAGAAGATCCAACGGATTATAATGCATTATTACTTCGCTTATTATCACATGAGAATATCGCATCACGTGCACCAATTTTTGAAATGTATGATAAACAAGTACAAGGCCGTACAGTGATTGAAGCGGGTGCAGCAGATGCGGGTGTGATGCAGCCTTTTAATGAGAAAAAATACCCGCAGGAAATTCGTCAAACAGGTATTGCACTTTCTTTGGATCAATGTCCGCGTTATAACAAAATTGACCCTTACTGGGGGGCAGTGAATGCAGTGGTTGAATCCGCACGGAATGTGGCTGCGGTCGGCGCAGTGCCTCAAGCCCTCACGGATTGTTTGTGTTTTGGTAATCCTGAAAAACCTGACCAAATGTGGGATTTTACAGAGTCCGTGCGTGGTATTGCAGATGCGTGTCGCGCAATTGGTTTACCAGAATATCCTGACGCATCGCTTCCTGTAATTTCAGGCAATGTTTCTTTATATAACGAATCTTCTGCCGGCGCGATTCCTCCTAGCCCTATGATTAGCTGCTTGGGTAATATGTCTGATGTGGGTTGTGCTGTGACTAAACATTTTCAGAAAGTAGGGTCAGAGTTATTTTTAATCGGTGAGCGATTAGATGAATGTGGCGGTAGTGTTTATTATGATTTATTTAATGAATTAGGTGCGAATGTGCCTAAACCTGATTTAACAAAAATTGCTGCGGAAATCCGGGCAGTGACTACGGCTATTCAACAGGGTTTAGTATTATCCGCCCATGATATTTCAGATGGCGGCATAGCTGTTGCATTAGCTGAAATGAGTTTTAAAAATCAAATCGGTGCGTGTGTGACTATTCCAGGTGATTTATCTCAGACAAAAAAATTATTCAGTGAAACAGGCGGATTCATTTTGGAAATTGCGAAAAATAAAGTAGCTGAATTAAAAAAGATTTTTTTACGTTACCATGTATCATTAATTAACTTAGGCCAAACAATACAGCAGCCTCAATTACAAATACAAAACTGTATCAATCTATCTGTTCATGAAGCTAAAACAGCTTGGGAAAATGGATTGCGAGAGAAATTATTATGACAGTGATTGATTATAAATCGGCAGGTGTGGATATTCACGCAGGCAATGAAACAGTGAAGCGTATTAAAAAAGCCGTTGAAAGTACGTTTTCATCACATGTGTTGACAGATATTGGCAGTTTTGGCGCGATGTATGATCTTAAATCTATTTTGCAGGATTACGAACATCCTGTTTTAGTGCAAAGCATTGATGGTGTCGGTACGAAAACTATTGTTGCACGCATGATGAATAAATTTGATACGTTGGGGATTGATTTAGTCAGTGCAACGGCAAATGATATTATTGTGTTAGGTGCAAAACCACTGACGTTACTAGACTATATTGCGAATGATAAACTACGGCCAGAAGTGGTTGAGCAACTTGTGTTTGGTATGGTGAAGGCATGTCGTGAGAATGGTATTGCACTGGTAGGTGGTGAAACAGCAGAGATGCCAGGCACGTATTTACCAGGCGAACACGATTTGGCGGGTGTGATTACAGGTGTAGTAGAAAAAGACCGCGCTATTTTAGGTAAAGATATCGTGCCTGGGGATGTTGTGTTAGCTTTTGCTTCGAGTGGGCTGCATACCAACGGATATTCTTTGGCGCGCAAGCTTTTATTTGACATAGGAAAATTATCTGTTGAATCTTATGTGCCTGAATTGCAGCGTATGCTAGGTGAAGCTTTACTTGAGCCGCATATTAATTATACCCGCCCTGTCTTACATTTATTAAAACAGCAAGTGGTCATTAAAGGGATGGCGCATATCACAGGGGGTGGTTTATTAGAAAATATCCCACGTATTTTACCTCAAGGTTGTAGTGTTGAAATTAAAAAAAGTGCTTGGCCTTCACAACCCTTATTTTCATTGCTTGCTCAATTAGGTGAGCTGGATGAAACAGAATGTTATCGAACATTTAATATGGGCATTGGATTAATCCTGATAGGTGATCCTTCAATAGCAGATACTATTTATGCTGAATTAAATCCAGAATTTAAGCTATATCCGATTGGCCAAGTGGTCAAAGGCGATCAAAAGGTGTTGTTATGCGAATAGCCATCGTACAATTTCCAGGTTCGAATTGCGAACGAGAGACGATTTTAGCGATAGAACGAGCGGGTATGGTTGCGATAGAATTTCTATGGAATGAATCGCCTGAGAAATTAGCAGGGTTTGATGGATTTGTGATTGTAGGTGGGTTTTCATATGAAGATCGTGGGCGTGCAGGGATTATCGCGGCATTAGATCCCATTATGCAGGCGATTAAGCAGCAAAGCCAGTTGGGTAAACCTGTATTGGGTATTTGTAACGGCGCGCAGATTTTGGTTGAAGCAGGATTAGTGCCAGGATTAGAACATAATCAGTTGGGAATGGCACTGACGGATAATAAGCGTGTACAACAAGATCAAGTTTTAGGAACAGGTTATTATAATGCATGGATTAACATGCGTCTCTCTGACGGTTATCAACTCAATGCCTTCACGCGTCATTTAACTCCAAAGAAAATTTTACATGTGCCTGTCGCGCATGCAGAAGGACGTTTTGTTATTCCACCTGTTTTATTAGCTGAAATAGAACGCAATGGCTTAGGTTTATTTCAATATTGCGATGAACAAGGCAGTATCATTGATGCGTTCCCTGTGAACCCCAACGGTTCTGTGCATAATATTGCTGCAATCACAAATAAAGCAGGGAATGTGATGGCGATGATGCCCCATCCAGAGCGCACAACGAAAGGCGATGTTATTTTTCATTCCATGCGTGATTATATTGCAGAGGGATATAGAGCCAAGCCTCTTACTTTAAGTTATCAACCACGTTTGCCTATTATTCAAAAATACCAGGCACCCTCTGATACATATACCTTAATTGTCGAATTAATGATAACCGATAATCAAGCGATGTCTGTTCAGAATGCTTTAAGGCACCAGGGTATTTCCATCGATATTAAACGAACTGTTCATTGGGAAATCACGTGTGATTCACCCGATATTTTTGAAAAAATTAAACAATCAGGTGTATTGTTTAATCCGTGTAAAGAAAAAATAGAAATGGCGCGCGAAAATCATTCTTCGCTTTCCACGACAACTTTCTTAATACGTGCTAAAGAAGAAATGTGTGGACAAGAAAAATTACAAATGTTAAAAAACCATTTTGATATACAAGGGGTTCATCATATTTCTCAGGGGGTGCTATGGCAAGTTGCTGCACCCCAAGGCGATGTGACTGAACAAATTATTCACTCTCATATTTTATTTAATCCTTATGCCCATGACTGCTACTACTATTGAAAATTATGCAACAAAAATTGAAGAAGCCTTACCTTATTGTTTAACCGCAACGGATTTTGGCACTGGCCAAAAATATCAAGGTAAAGTACGGGATACGTATGATTTAGGCGATAAGCTGATGTTAATTACAACTGATAGGCAAAGCGCGTTTGATCGTGTATTAGCCGCAGTGCCTTTCAAAGGGCAGGTGCTGAATTTAACAAGTGCCTGGTGGTTTGAAAAAACAGAACATATTATCCCCAACCATGTTATTAGTATTCCTGATCCTAATGTAACGCTTGCTAAAAAATGTAAAGTGTTTCCAATAGAATTTGTCGTGCGTGGGTATATTACAGGCACAACAGGCACGTCTTTATGGACACAATATAATAAAGGCGTGCGTGAGTATTGCGGCCACGTATTACCAGAAGGTTTGCGTAAAAACCAACGGCTCGCTCAACCCATACTCACTCCTACAACGAAAGAAAAAGAAGATCGTCCGATCAGCCCCCAAGAAATTATCGCAGAAGGCTGGATGACAAAAGCGGATTTTGATGCAGCAGCAGATGCTGCATTGCGCTTATATCAATTTGGTGTAGAGACGGCAGCTAAGCACGGCTTAATTTTAGTCGATACGAAATATGAATTGGGTAAAGATGTCGAAGGTAATATTATTTTACTGGATGAAATTCATACCCCAGATTCAAGCCGTTATTGGTTAGCTAATAGTTACGAAGAGCGTTTTGCTCAACATCAAGAACCTGAAAATATAGACAAAGAATTTTTACGTTTATGGTTTGTCGATCATTGCGATCCTTATAAAGATGCTGCATTACCAGCTGCACCGAAAGATTTAGTCGTGAAATTATCAGCACGTTATATTCAGCTCTATGAAATGATTACAGGATTAGCGTTTCAGTTTCCAGAAAAAAATATGCCTGTTTTTGAGAGAATTAAGCGGAATGTCGCGGGGTGGTTTTAGGGATTTAAATATCTTTTCATATGAGTGAAATGAGATAAGATAAGTATCCATTTGCTGAATGACCTGCTTGTTAATAATAAGGAAAATTATTAAGGTGAAATGATGTTCGAGCAAACATTCAAAAATATTGATGATGTTCTTCATAAAGATGCAGGCTGTAGCAGTGAACTGGATTATGTGGAGCAAACTTCATGGATATTATTTCTCAAGTACCTGGATGATTTTGAGAAAGATAAGCAGGCAGAGGCAGAATTAGCAGGTAGGACTTATAAGCAAATTATTACATCACAATATCGCTGGACAGCCTGGGCGGTGCCAAAAGATAAAGATGGTAAGTTAGATTATCACAAAGCATTGAGCGGAGATGATCTTAAGGATTTTGTTGATCATAAGCTTGTCCCCTATTTAAAGAAATTTAAAACAAGTGCTGAGAGCCCAGATACCATTCAATACAAGATCGGTGAAATTTTTAATGAGCTTAAAAATAAAATCCAAAGTGGATATAACCTCCGAGAGGTTATCAATTTAATCGACCATCTTCGTTTTCGCTCGCATGCAGAAAAGCATGAAATGTCTCATTTGTACGAAAGTAAAATCAAAAATATGGGTAGTGCTGGTAGGAATGGTGGGGAATATTATACGCCAAGGCCACTTATCAAAATAATTATTAAAGTAGTAAACCCAAAAATTGGGGAAAAAATTTATGATGGAGCGGCAGGTTCCGCAGGGTTTCTGGTTGAGGCATTTGAATATCTCAATAATAAAAACTTAAGCACGAAAGATATACAGACACTCCAGAAAAAAACATTTTACGGCAAAGAAAAAAAATCATTGGCTTATATCATCGGTATCATGAACATGATTCTTCATGGCATTGAAGCACCGAACATTGTCCACACAAATACTTTGACTGAAAATATTGATAATATCCAGGAAAAAGATCGGTATGATGTAATTCTTGCCAATCCTCCATTCGGTGGAAAAGAGCGAGAAGAAGTTCAACAGAATTTCCCAATCAAAACAGGTGAAACGGCTTTCTTATTTTTGCAGCATTTTATCAAGTCACTTAAAGCGGGAGGTAGAGCGGGTATTGTTATCAAAAACACATTTTTATCGAATACTGATAATGCCTCAATTAGTTTACGAAAACTGCTTTTAGAAAGCTGCAATTTGCATACAGTTCTCGACTTGCCAGCTGGTACGTTTACAGGTGCAGGCGTTAAGACAATAGTGCTATTTTTTGAAAAAGGCAGTGCCACAAAAAATGTCTGGTTTTACCAATTGAACCTAGATAGAAACCTGGGTAAGACCAATGCGCTGAATGAAAGAGATTTAGCTGAATTTTTGGAATTGCAAAAAACTAAAACGAATGGTAAAAATTCCTGGACCATCAATGTAAAAGATATTGATCAAAAAACTTTTGAGCTTAGTGCCCAAAATCCTAATAAAAAAGAAGAAGCCGCATTGCGTCAATCACAAGAAATTTTTAAAGAAATGAAAGCCTTGGACAAAGAAAGCGCCAATATTTTGAACTCGATATGGGAGCTTTTGTGAAAGAAAGAAGGCGTTTACCAAAAGGTTGGGAAATGAGAACAATTGGAGATGTTTGTGAAAGCGGTTCTTCAAATGTCTCTCAAAATCAACTTGACGATGAAGTGGGTGACTATCCAATTTTTGGAGCAAGTGGTTTAATAAAAAATGTAAGTTTTTATCATCAGGAAAAGC
Source organism: Gammaproteobacteria bacterium (assembly GCA_021323555.1). The sequence continues at coordinate 10,540 of JAJONP010000027.1, forward strand.
CATACTTATCAATCGTAAAAGACGGTTCGGGCGTTGGAAGAGTTACAAGAATGGACGGCTACACTTCTGTTATTGGAACTCTTCAATATATCCTACCAAAGGAAAATGTTGATTTAAATTATTTATATTACAATCTGATTTCAATTGATTTTAAAAAATATCTTGCGGGCACAGCCATTCCACATATTTATTTTAAAGATTACAAGAATGAACCTTTCTTGTGGATGCCACTCCATGAGCAGCAACGCATCGTAGTTATCTTAGATAAAGTTTTTGCTGCCATAGCCAAAGCAAGATCCAATATAGAAAAAAATCTCCATAACGCTAAAGAGTTTCTTGAAAGTTATTTGCAGAGTGTGTTTGAAAAAAAAGGTAGGGATTGGGAAAACAAGACATTAAAAGAAGTATGCGCAAAAATTACCGATGGAACGCACCAAACACCTAAATACTATGATCATGGTATTATTTTTCTATCGTCAAAAAACGTAAAGAGTAGAAAAATTGATTGGAACAACATTAAATATATTGATGAAAAACAACACCTTGAAATGCACAAACGAGTCGCACCAAGAATGGGTGATATTCTTCTAGCAAAGAATGGTACAACAGGTGTGGCGGCAATGGTAGATAGAGATGTTATTTTTGATATTTACGTAAGCCTTGCTCATATAAGAGTATTAGAAGAAGTTACTCCTGAATTTATGCTGTATTTTATCAATTCTCCTGTAGCAAAAAAACAGTTTAATCGGCGGTTAAAGGGATCAGGTGTTCCAAACCTTCATTTAGAAGAAATAAGAGAAGTCGTTATTTCATTTCCAAAATCTAAAATAGATCAAAGGTCAATTGTTCGAAAATTAAGTAAAATTTCAGCAGAGATAAATAAACTTGAAGCAATCTATAAATGTAAACTTGAAAATTTAGAAGAGATTAAAAAATCCATTTTACAAAAAGCATTTAATGGTGAACTTGTTGAGGCAAGGGTATGACCGAAGACGAAACTCGCGCTGAACTCATTGACCCGAAGCTCCGAGAAAGCGGCTGGGGTGTTATTGAAGATACCAAAGTGTTCCGCAATCATGCGATTACAAAAGGCAGAATTCAAATTGGTGGCCGTCGAGAGACTCCCAAACGCGCTGATTATGTTTTATCTTACAGGAATCAAAAGCTCGCTGTCATTGAAGCTAAAAGTTCAAGTTTTCAAGTAGGGGAGGGCGTTGCACAGGCTAAAGAGTACGCATCCAAGATGTGCCTGGAAACAACTTTTTCTACTAACGGTAAAGAAATATATCAAATATGCTTAAGCACAGGGGAAGAAAAATTAATTGATAGATTTCCTACGCCAGACGAACTTTGGAAAAAAACTTTTCCTAATGAAAAATCATGGCGTGATAAATTCGATGCAATTTCATTTAATGATATAAGCGGAACTAAGCTTCCCTATTTTTATCAAGAAATTGCAGTTAGAAATGTTTTATCAGCAATTGCAAATAATCGTGATCGCATTCTCCTGACGTTGGCTACAGGCACCGGCAAGACATTTATTGCGTTTCAAATTGCATGGAAATTGTTTCATGCCCGCTGGAATTTAAAACGTGATGGTTCTCGTTGTCCGCGTATATTATTTTTGGCAGATCGAAATATATTGGTAGATCAGGCATTTAATGATTTCTCTGAATTTCCTGAAGACGCCTTAATACGTATTAGTCCAAAGGAGATTAGAAAAAGAGGAAAGGTTCCAACCAATGGCAGTATTTTCTTTACTATCTTTCAGACTTTTATGACAGGCAAAAAGAACAAATCTTATTTTGGTGATTATCCGTCAGATTATTTCGATTTCATCATCATTGATGAGTGCCATCGCGGTGGTGCAAATGATGAAAGCAACTGGCGGGGCATCCTGGAGTATTTCTCTCCAGCCGTTCAGTTAGGTTTAACCGCCACGCCCAAGAGAAAAGGAAATGCCAATACTTACGCCTATTTTGGCGATCCTGTCTATACCTATTCTCTTAAAGAAGGTATTAATGATGGATTTCTTACGCCTTTCAAAGTAAAGCGTATCCAAACCACTCTGGATGAATATATCTATACTTCTGATGATACAATTATTGAAGGTGAGGTTGAGGAAGGAAAAATATATCAAGAGGCTGATTTTAATAGGATTATTGAGATTAAGGCCAAAGAGGCTAATAGAGTCAATATTTTTCTTTCCATGATTAACCAAAATGAAAAGACTATTGTATTTTGCTCTACTCAAGATCATGCTGCGGCTGTGCGTGATCTTATAAATCAGAAATGCAAAAATAAGAATCCATTTTATTGTGTACGTGTAACAGCAAATGATGGTACTTTGGGGGACCAATATTTACTTGATTTTCGTGATAATGAAAAGAGTATTCCAACCATACTGACTACTTCCAAAAAGCTATCGACTGGAGTAGATGCAAGAAATGTTCGTAATATCGTATTAATGCGACCAGTCAATACCATGATTGAATTTAAGCAAATTATTGGGCGTGGCACTCGTACGTTTGATGGTAAAGAGTATTTCACCATTTATGATTTTGTAGGCGCATATCACCATTTTAATGATCCTTCATGGGATGGCGAACCACTTGATGAGGCGACTTTAAGTGAAGGAAGAAAATTTGAGGTTTATGAACCGTCTGAACCTTATATTCTAGAAGAAGAGCAAGAAGAAAATAGAAGAACAATAGTAAAAATTAAATTGCGAGATGGTAAAGAACGACAAATTCAGCATATGGTAGCCACCTCATTTTGGAGTGCTGATGGTACGCCTATATCAGCAGAAGAATTTATGCAAAACTTATATGGATCATTGCCTGAATTTTTCAGTAATGAAGACGAGCTACGACAGATTTGGTCTGATCCATCCACACGTCAGGCGCTTCTGGAAAAACTGGAGAAAGCAGGCTACAGTCACGATGTTTTGATTGAATTACAAAAATTGATAAATGCTGAAGAAAGTGATTTGTTCGATGTGCTTGAGTATGTGGCATATAACATTACGCCTATTACTCGAGAAATACGTGTTGCAAAAGCGCAATCAATGATATTTACGCCTCTTAACAATAAGCAAAAGAGATTCCTTGAGTTTGTTTTATCTAAATACATTGAATCAGGTGTAGAAGAGCTTGCGCAAGAAAAATTGCCAGATTTACTGCGCTTGAAATATCGAGCTATTGCTGATGCTCAAGAAGAGTTAGGCAGCCTAGATGAAATAAAGAATATTTTCACGCATTTCCAAAAGCATCTATATCAAATAAGATCTCAGTATTTATAAAGAAGTTCCCATCACAAGAATTGGATTGAATGATACTTAAAATAAAGTATCTATTTATCATTTTGCTCTTAAAGTAATAAGGATTAAAAAAATTAAATATCTTGAAAAAGCACGGCTCAATTTAATTATCGCAATTGGCGCTATTTTTTAATATTGATTTATTAACGCTAACCCATATACAATCCCATATCTTTTTTTAATCAAGCGCTTTCTTTAACGAACTGTATCACTCATGGGATCCATCACATGCATCAGCTTACAAATGATCAAGCAATCAATGTTTTTAAAGCGTGGACGGCAATCGAAGTGTTATCGCCCCAGACTTTTAAAAACAGAGAAGATTTAGCTTATGGCAAAAAAGAATTAGTCGCCTCTTTTAATGATACTGTTTTGCCGTGGGAAAAGGACGGCGGTGAAAAAGCGCCAGAGGGTAAAAAATTATATTATCAGGTTGTCATAGGGACGCTTAACTATCCCAATGCTATTAAGGCGATTTTGACTAAATATACCGATACCAATGAAGAGAGAACAACAGGTTCAGGTGATGCAGTTTTAGCTGTAGCGTTGATTGATCGTCAAGGGCAACTTTTGAAAGATGTTCCTTCTGTATCTGTTTCGAGTTTTGCCTGGGGACTAGGTTGTGTGCTGAATTCTAACTTGGAAGAATTAGGAAAATGGGCACACGTAGAAAAAGGCTTAATTAAAAGTCTGGATAATGTTTTACGTATCAAAAAAGGTGACGATGTGTTACCGATTAATCGGCAGTTGATAGAAAATGCTTATGAATTTCTTATTGATAAATTATCGCTGCCTAAAGAGCTGGTTAAAAATACTTATTTTGCATTGCGTGTCTATGAACCATCGGCAAAAATAGAAAAACCTCAACCATTATTGCTCAATAGTTTTTATATCAACGATATACTGGAAGCTTCTGGATTGTTTTCAAAAAATAACATACCTGCCAATTTGAGGCGTTACGTAGGAACCTTGCAGCCTTCATCGCGCACGGATTTATTACAATTTGAAAATTTGAAAGAAGCTGTTGCTCCCCATCTTATACCCCTTGCGTGCTGGCCAAGTAAAAAAGGGCAGTCATTAGTTATGTTACAGCAGGCTGCTGTCAATTTATCACTGAGTCAATTAGAGAAAGGCGGAATCATTGCAGTGAATGGCCCGCCAGGTACAGGGAAAACAACTTTATTGCGTGACATTATTGCCGGAATTGTCACAGAAAAAGCAATTGCCATGTCTGATTTTGATGATCCTGCATTAGCGTTTACTCAATCAGGCGAGAGAATAAAGGCAGGAAATAGTTCACTAACCTTGTATGCACTGAATGAAAAATTAAAAGGTTTTGAAATCATTATTGCTTCTTCAAATAATAAAGCCGTCCAAAATGTAAGTGCTGAAATGCCGAACATAACAGCTATCCCCGAGGAAGCGAAGGATTTGCGTTTTTTTGAAAAATTGTCAGACAATTTATTTGGTTTTAAAACATGGGGGCTTATTTCTGCTGTATTGGGTAATAGTAACAATCGTTATGACTTTTCGAAAAAATTTTGGTGGGACAAAGAATATGGTTTATCCCTTTATCTTTCTCATATTTGTGGGATTGATGTAAGCATTCCTATTATGGATGAAGAGAAAAAAATCATTGGGAAGAGGCTGCCTTATATCATTGATAAAGAAACGACCCCTTCTAGTCCGCAGGAAGCTCTACTCAATTGGAAAATTATTAGAGAAGAATTTTTAACTACGTTGCAGCAAGTGAAGGAAAAATTAAGCCATATGCAGGCAGTAAGTGCGGACTTTGATTATCTTGATAGCTATGGTTCTGATTTAGATTTACCACAGTTAGAGGAAAAAATTTTTCACCATCAAACAAATAAGCCAGGCTTAATTTCACGTCTATTTAATTTTGCTAAAATGCAGGAATGGACTCATCAACAATCTGAGTTAGTTAAGTTAAAATCGGCGCTTATCAAGTCATCACCTATAAAAGAAACGTATAGTGATTTTATTATAGATAAAAAACTTAGCTTGCAAGATCATAAGAATATTCAACAAGTTTCGCCTTGGTGTAATCCAGAAATACAGTTCTTGCGTGAGAAGCTATTTACCCTTTCCATTAAATTACAAAAAGCATTTATTGATGCGGCTGCTAAGCCGTTACGCCATAATTTATCTTTATTTTTGCAGTTCTTGTCAAATACTGGGTTGAATTTTGATAAGAATAAATATGCGTCCGATTTATGGTCTAGCTTTTTCTTAGTTGTATCCAGTGTATCAACTACTTTTGCGTCAATGCGTCAAATGCTTGGAAATATTAGCCCTGATACGCTTGGGTGGTTATTGATTGATGAAGCAGGTCAGGCAACACCTCAATCTGCTGTAGGAGCAATCATGCGTACAAAAAGAGCCATCGTAGTGGGCGATCCTATGCAAATCGAACCGGTTGTTGTATTACCAGAGAAATTAACGCAAAGTATTCATAAGCAATTTTCTGTAGATCCTTTCTATTTTAACGCACCGCAAGCTTCTGCCCAAACATTAGCGGATGAGGCAAGTCCTTTTTATACTGAAATTCAAAGTCGAAATGGCAGCCGTTTTATTGGTATCCCTTTGCTTGTACATAGACGTTGTAGCGAGCCGATGTTTAGTATTGCCAATACAATTGCTTATGAAGGTTTAATGGTACAAGCAAAGCGCTCAGTTAAGTCAAAGATTGCTGATTATCTGGGCGCATCCGCATGGTTTCATGTCATAGGCCCTTCTTCTGGAAAATGGTGCGAAGAAGAAGGTCATGCTTTAATGAGTTTATTATCTCGTCTACCTTCAACTCTACCTGATTTATATATCATTACTCCTTTTCGTACAGTTGCTTACTCTATTCATAAGCTGCTTAGGGTGAGCGATCTTTTGGAAAAATGGCAAATAAGCGAAAACGATAAAGCAGCATGGCTCTCTGAACGAGTGGGTACGGTGCATACTGTTCAGGGTCGTGAAGCAGAGGCTGTTATTTTTGTTCTAGGGGCCCCTTCACCTGATGAATTTGGTGCGCGCAGATGGGCAGGCTTCAAACCTAATTTACTCAATGTTGCTTTAACACGTGCTAGGGAAGTGGTGTATGTAATTGGGAACAAAGACTTATGGCAACAGGCAGGCGTTTTTAACGAACTGGCAGGGAGGATGCCATAAAATTTTGTAACTATCGGGCTATTTTTGCTGAGGAAGTGTAAGTTAAACCTGGTCTTGTATTATTGATGTTATTTTTATGAAATTATTAAAAACATTCCTTTCAGACCAACGTATTGACATTTCTTCCTTTGGGCGCGGACATGAATGCGTCAGTATACAAAGCAGAGGCGCATGACTGGATATGGCGTAGTCTTGTATTTGACATTACACATTGAATTGTGTAACATGATGTGTAATATAAGATATAAAGAGGCACCCCTATGGCAACCAATTTGGCAATTAACGATCAACTCATTGAAGAAGCAGTATCTGTAGGAAAGCATCTCACAAAAAAGGCAGCGGTAACCGCTGCATTAGTAGAATACATTCAGCACCACAAACAAATGCATATCATAGATCTTTTTGGAACAATTTCTTATGATTCTAAATACCATTATAAAAAACAAAGAAATAAAAAATAATGAGAATACTAGTTGATACCAGCATTTGGTCACTTGCTTTACGGAGAAAAGGGATATTCAACGATAAAGCGGTCGCTCAATTGCGAGAGTTGATTACCGAATCGCGTGTTGAGATGATAGGCCCTATTCGTCAAGAAATTCTTTCTGGAATCAGCGATGCAGTTCATTTTGAAAAACTTCGGCAATACTTAGCCGCTTTTGAAGATTATCCTATTTCTCGACAAGATTATGAAAATGCAGCTGAGATGTACACTCTCTGTCGTAAAAGGGGTATTCAAGGATCGAATACTGATTTCTTAATTTGCGCAGTGGCCGTTAATAATAAAATGAGTATATTTACCACTGACAAAGATTTTACTCTTTTTGCCAAAGTATTGCCTATAAGATTAGCATAAAAATCCATTCAAAAGCCTATTGGCGGTTAAAAGCAGATTTATGCTACATCAGAAAAGGCGCTAAATTTCTTTTCGCAGTTTGCTTGGTGGGAGGCAACAGTACATGAGGCAAGCACTGGAATAAAGATAATATATACTAATTTTTGAAATCCTAACATAACCTAAAGCTTCCTTATATTAGTACTCATAAAATGAAAGATGATATTGTATGCAATTATATATAAGTTTTAAGTTAATGAATAGGATCGGCTTATTACAGAGGGCAAATTAACGAAGTACGCGATGCGATGACAGAGCTAACCAAATAGCCTGCTTTTTTAGATAAGCTATGTGGCAGAAGCAGCGTATTCCCGCAAATACCCAGCCAACCGATTGGGTCTGTTAGCATAAAACGATTTAAAGGCTTGCAAATCTACGCTAGTCATTAAACGATAGTGAGCCAGTGCAGAATAAACAGGCCATAATTTCTTAGCGAGCATAAAGCCATCTATTATTTGATTTTTTGTTGCTAGATCGAGCCAATTTTCATAACAAGCATTTAGAAGTTGCTGATAGGTCTGATCTGATTCTTTTACGTTATGATGGATAGTAGCTTGAAGAAGAAAATTATGTAAGGAAAAAAATGGGTGGGTTATTGCTATCTCACCCAAATCAATTAATGTCATTTTTTGGGTACACCGATCAAACAGAATATTATTACTATTAAAATCGGGCTGAACTAATGTTTCTGGGATTTGATATTGGGCTAACAATTCGCATTGTTTTGAAACTTTGGATTTTAAATCGTTTAGTATTCGTAGTTCTTCACTTGTCATGCCATCTGTTTTTAAAAAATCTGTCTTGCTGATAAGTTGTTCATAGAGATAAGGTAATTTGTCTAATCGCCAATCTGGAACACCCAGTGCAAAGAATAATTGAACGTGATTCTCTATCGATCGTTGGATAGTTGTATATTGCCTAATCGCTTGAAACAATAACTCCGGTTGAAATTCCGTTTTTAGGTGCTGACGCAGGGGAAGCCCTGCATCTTTCATTAGAAAACAATGTAGATTGTCGTTGCTAGCTATCACAATAGGTACGCTGGCATGTCGCTGATTCGCTAGTAGTTGTATGATCTTTGGTTCTAAGAATAAAGAGGGTGGCGTTTGTTTTAAGTAGATAACTTCGTTCGTTATAAATCGGATCACATTAGACCAGGGTGTTTCTACTACGGTTTCAGGTGAGGATTGTATAGAGTACCCATAAGAGGTAAGATAATCCGTTGCCCAATTGAGAATATCTATAGGATTTTTCATTTTTTGCTAGTCCTAGCTAAATTTAACCATTCTTCCCCAGGTAGTTAAGTTGAAGTATATCATTGTCTTCCGTTCATCCACTCATCATTCTAAAACATGCGGCTTTGTAAGCCATTTACATAATAAGACTAGATCAGACTGGATTAGTGGTTCAAAGGTGAAAATTATTTTAGCTCGTCAAAATTGCTTGCATGAGGATGGATTAGGTTTACAATGGCGACTGTTAGCCCTTCATTTAATCTTTGTTTTCTTGCTTGCCTGGTTGTTTTCCATGAACAAAATGATTGGACTTAACTCAACCAATTTAAAAAATTTTTCAGGTCCTTACCATTCAAGATGTTAAAGAATATTTCCAGGCAGAACAGTTACATTCAAAACAAATGAGATAATTAAGATGGAAAAAACAGACGTTATTATCATAGGCGCAGGTGCTGCTGGTTTGATGTGTGCGATTGAAGCGGGGAAACGTGGACGCCGAGTGATTATATTGGAACATGCGAATAAACCTGGTAAAAAAATTCTAATGTCAGGCGGCGGGCGTTGTAATTTTACAAATTTACATATTAATCCTAACGATTATATCTCCCATAACCCGCATTTTTGTAAGTCAGCGCTTACCCGCTATACGCAGTGGGATTTTATTGAATTAGTTAAGCATCATCCTATTTCTTTTCATGAAAAA
>JAJONP010000028.1 GCA_021323555.1 Gammaproteobacteria bacterium
AAAATAACTTGCATACGAACTTGGTAAATAGCAATAAAAGGCGTGCTACTAATCACTAGCTCACGAGTATCTGGCACCCGCCCAGCCCTTCCCATCCCAGGAAATTTTTCTAAATATTCGATGGCTTCCAATATACGATTAACAGTATTGACCGCGGCTGATGGATTATCTTGGCAAATATAAGCTTCGACTTCACGCAAGTCATTAATAGCTGGTTTAGTGAGTCGAATCGTCAAGGCGTTGTTTCCAATATTTTCTTACCTCTTGGATACTTTCTGTTTCATTATGGTTGACTGCTTCGATACCCTTTTGAATAGCCTGTACTTGCCACTCATGAATATCTAAATATTCTTCCAGTGCTTCGGCCGCCAAATAAGATTTGGATCGCTTCGTTGCTTCAGCCAATAATTCTAAACGCTGAGCTATTTCTGGTTTCACCCGAACAGAAACTAAAGTGGGATTATTCATCATTCACCTGTATATATCTGATGTTAATATCATCATGTTAGCATCTTTACATTATTTTACCATATAGATATTGATATTTTGTGGCTGCCTTTTAAAAAACACCTGTATAATGTTGGGCTTGAATTAACTATACAGAGCCAAGCTCATCAAGGATTTCGATTCATGCGCATCTCCGCCATCATCGCCATGTCCACGAATCGTGTCATTGGCAAAAACAACCAGCTCCCGTGGCACTTGCCGGCGGATCTAAAGCATTTCAAAAAAATCACCCTGGGAAAACCTATTTTAATGGGTCGTAAAACTTATGAGTCCATTGGCCGCCCATTACCAGGCCGATGTAACATCGTTATCAGTCGAGATAAAAACTTTCAAGCACCTGGCTGTATCATAACTCATTCGATAGAAAGCGCTTTAGCCATCGCTTCAGAACAAGAAAATGAAGAAATTTTTATTATTGGCGGGGCGCTACTCTTCCAAGAAACGCTACCCATCACACAGCGCTTATATCTCACGGTAATCCATCACGAGATTCAAGGAGACACCTACTTTCCTGAGCTCAAATTAACCGAATGGCAGGAGGTCGAATGTGAGGATCATGAACCGGATACAGAAAACAATTACTCTTATAGTTTCAAGATATTAGATCGAAAATAGTCTTTTTAACAATATAACGCTCGATTTTTATATCAAAAAGCTGTATCATTTTTTATAATTTTTTATTTATTCTCCGAAGAGGAAATGTATATGCAGTCTACAAGAAACAATCGGGATTATTCTTATGAATTAAAAATGGTCAATAATGAAGTAAACGAACCGACACTTACTGTACATAATTTTGAAACGATACAAGCTACACTGACTAAGGAAGCCGAACTAGCAAATAACTATGATGAGCATGCGATAAAAAAACTTAATGCTCTATTAAAAAAAGTGCTATTTAGATGGTTTGTATTCAAGCAAAAATATAGAGAAAATTTAGATGGAATTCAATTGAATGACATAGAGGAAACGTTAAACTACAAAGGGACTATTGCTACGAAATTAGTGAATTTTTATAGCGCTCTTTCTACAGCCTTTGTTAAAGAATCTACCCGCATGCAGCGCTTGGAAAATTTATTTAATGATTGTGTTCCAGCTACAAATACTCAGGAACATAATCGTCTTAGGCAAGCGTATGAGAAAGAAATACAAGCAAAACAACCCAAAAAACCTGCTAGCAATATGTCTGATAATTGTGATCCAAGCGCTCTACAGCAAATACATCATTCGCTTAATGAGTTAGTCTCCTTACAAGGGAATGGCTCCTCTTTCCCCATTTCTAATATAGATGATGCAATTGACCAACAGCTTCCGATATTGGAAAATAAAAAGTTTCAAAAATTACAAAACGATCTAAAATCCGCACAAGAGTTACTACAGAAAGACCACTCAATATATCAAGTGTTTCAAGATGAAAAAGATAATGATGCTATAGAGAAAAATCACGGGATTCGCCTTCTAAAGGCGATAGAAAAACTTAAATCGGAATTAAGCCGCAAAGATTACTCGCAAGCAACTCGTGAACAGAAACTATTCGCACAAAAAATATGTTATCTAAATATTTATAAAGGATTGAATGCAGAAATAAAGCGGTTAACTAAGGATTATTTACTTGAAGAAGATGAAAGTATAAAACAGATTATAACAACAAGAAAAAAAGCTATCCAAACTGCTATGGATCAATTCAATTCTTTTCTACACGCCAGCAATCAAAGTAATAATTATGATGAAGCAAAAAATATATTAACCAACGTTCAAAATCAAATGGTATCCACAGGGAAAAACCACTTTACGAACAAAGGAAGCGATGGCAATATCTTTTTCGGATTTTATAATACTGTCACTGGTAGAGATAAGATAAAAGCACTGATAAAGTCTATTGAAAAAGAAGAAAACAAAGACGCTCCACCCAAAAAAAGCTTGTTTTCGTTTTCGTCTATGAGTTCATGACACTATACCGCCTCTCATCCTCCAACCGCATTGCCGTAAGCTCATGGCCCCAGACACAACCCGTGTCTAGGGCATAAGCGTTAGGAGTATGGGTCACCCCCTCTAAAGCTGCCCAATGGCCAAAAATAATTTTCAAATCTGAATTTGCTCGCAGTTTTACTTTAAACCAAGGGATTAGATCAGGCGATGACTCACACTTACTTTTCGCGTGTAACTCCATACGCCCATCTGGATAACAAAAACGTAATCGCGTCAAATAATTCGTAATACAACGCAGCCTATCCCAACCTGTTAATTGCTCATCCCAGCGATCAGGAAAATTTCCATACATATTTTTAAAAAAATCACTGGCGGATGGGCCCTGAATCACCGTTTCTACTTCTTTCGCTAATCTTTTTGCTGTCATCAAATCCCAGCTCGGGGCAAGACCCGCATGCACCATCGTAAAACCTAAATCTGAATCATGATATAACAAAGGTTTTTGGCTTAACCACATGATTAATTCACTGCAATCATCCGCATTTAAAACAGCATCAAGAGTATCTTCTTTCCAACGCTGGCGTACACCGTGAAACAATGCTAGCAAATGCAAATCATGATTACCCAGCACAACCACATGATGTTCCCCTAAATTTTTAATAAACCGCAATGTTTCTAAAGACTGCAGCCCACGGTTCACCAAATCACCCGTAAACCATAATCTATCTTTTGCAGGATCAAATTGGATATGTGCAAGCAATTTTTCTAGCACACTGAAACAACCTTGAATATCCCCAATGGCATAATTCATTTTTGCTGTAACCGATTACTGATATATATATAATCTTCGACACGCAATTCCTCTGGCCGCAACTTAGGATTAATGTCCATCTGAGACCATTCTTCATCCCTCACCTGATTTTTTAAACTATTACGCAATGTTTTACGGCGATGTGAAAATGCCTCTCTGACAAGGAGAGAAAAATGCAGATAATTTTGCGCCACAGGAAAAGTGCGCCGAACGGGAGAAGAAAGTTTAGATAAGGTTGTAGCACGACTCGATGCCATGGATGGCATCGTCAAGCACAAGGATTGTGCTGTTTGGAGTGCGGAAACCTTATCTAAACTTTCTTCAACAGCAGCCTGATAAGGAACCAACCGTACTACGCTCGATTCCACCTTAGGCACAGGATAAAACGCAGAAGGCGGCACATTAAAAAGCGAAGTCACCTGACAATGATACTGCACCATAATACTCAAACGCCCATACTCGCCCATTCCAGGTTGCGCAGCCAAACGGTCAACCACTTCTTTTTGCAGCATAAAATGCATATCTGCAATCAATACGGTATAGTTTAATAAATGAAAAATCAACGGTGTTGAAATATTATAAGGTAAATTACCAATGACTCGCAGCACAGGATGAGAAATACAACCAGCCTGAACCAAATTTGAAAAATCAAATTTCAAGGCATCCGCTTGATGAACAACCAAATCCCCTTTATCTGCACAACGCATTTTTAAAGTAGGAATCAAATCACGATCCAGCTCAACCACATCAAGCCGCCCCACTTTTTCTAAAATAGGAATAGTCAAAGCGCCTTGTCCTGGACCAATCTCTACCATACACTGTCCTTGTTCAGGTGCTATTCTATCGACTAACGATTGAATCACATGAGGATCACGTAAGAAATGCTGGCCAAAGCGCTTTCGCATTCTGTTATTGAGCCTTATCCAGTTGCGCTAAAGCTTTATGGGCTGGCTCAAACCCATGTGATGCCGCCATCTGAAATAATTGTTTTGCTTTTACTTTATCAATGGGCGTGCCAATCCCATTTGCATACATAAGCCCTGCATTATATTGGGCACTTGCGAGGCCATGATCTGCTGCTTTCTGATACCACTGCAAAGCAATCACATTATTTTGCGCAACACCCCTACCTGCAGCATATAAATAACCTAATTCATTTTCAGCATAAGGATTACCTTGGGCTGCTGATTTTTCAAACCAGCTAAAGGCTATCGCATCATCTTGCACTACACCTTGCCCCAATAAATATTTCACACCTAATTTATTTTGTGTGTGGGAATCATCTGTATCATACGTGCCATTTTTATGGGATGCACAGCTTACGCATAAGAAGTAGCATCCCCAAAATAGCGCAATAAGACATTTTCTCATATTATCCCTTTACCAAGCAGAAATTGCCTGTCCTCCGAAAATAGTTTGGGCTGCTTTTACAACGGCGTTCGAGTGCAATGCTGCAACCAGTTGTTTCATTTTCAATTCCTTTGCCTCCTCTGGACGAACTACAATAATATTAGCGTACAGTGAATCTTTTCCTTCAAGAAATAAAGCGTCTTTTGTCGGCGTAAGTCCCGCAGGAATGGCATAATTCGTATTAATCACTCCAATAGTCACATCAGGCAAACTTCGCGCGATTTGAGCAGCATCTAATTCTTTAAAGACTAGTTTTTTAGGATTCGCTATAATATTTTCAGGCATCACATAATGATCCACGTCTTTTTTTAACTGGATCAGTTTTGCTTTTTGTAATAACAATAAAGCACGTCCTTCGTTACTGGGATCATTGGGTATTGCAACCACGCTGCCTTCAGGTATCTCCTGCAAGGATTTTATTTTTGCAGAATAAACACCCATCGGATAAATAAATGTTTTTCCAATCACCACAAAATTATAATGCCTATCTTTCGTTTGTTGATCCAGATAGGGTTGATGCTGGAACAAATTGGCATCAATGCTGCCATCATTTAAAGCCGCATTCGGTTCAAGATAATCAGTAAACTCTACAATTTGTATGTCCAGGCCAAATTGTTTTTTCGCGACAGCTTTGGCGACTTTCATAATATCCGTTTCAGGGCCTGCAATAGTTCCCATTTTTATTTTATTTTTATTAGAATTTTCGGAATGGCACGCTGTCACTAATACAGCGAATATTAGAAAAAACCATTTTAAAAAAATCATTTTAATTTTCTTCATCGTTTTTACCTCTCTATTTTTTTTGCCAATGTATCACCCCAAAATTGAACCATCTGCACCAAAACGATCATCAGCACAATAGTAACCAACATAATAAAAGTATCAAAACGCTGGTAGCCATAGCGTATTGCCAAATCACCTAAACCACCCCCGCCTACCGCGCCCGCCATGGCAGAATAACCAATTAAGCTTACCATCGTCAATGTCAGTCCATTAATAATATTGGGTAATGCTTCAGGAATTAATACTTTGCAAATAATTTGCCATGCATTTGCTCCCATCGCAATAGCTGCTTCAATTAACCCTTTATCTACCTCTATCAATGCATTTTCAACTACGCGAGCAATAAATGGCATTGCGCATAAACTCAGTGGCACGATGGCTGCATTGGTACCAATGGAAGAGCCCACGATCATCCGAGTAAAAGGGATGATTGCCACCATCAAAATAATAAATGGAATGGAGCGCATAATATTCACTATAATCGCAAGTATTTGATAGATAAACGGCTGCGAAGCAATATTCCCTTGACGTAAAATATATAAAAAAATACCCCACGGCAGTCCTATGAATGTTGCAAACAACCCTGAAAGAAATACCATATAAATCGTCTTAAATGTTGCCTCAAAAAATAATGTCATTTGGAACATAACCCATCACCTCGACTTGAACATTACGTTGTTTCAAATAATTAATAGCAGGTTGAATCGTTGACGTATCCCCTTTTAAGGTAACCATCATGATACCCATCACATGGTTTTTAATATACTCTACATTCGCTTGTAAGATATTAATATGTAAATGGAATCGCCGACTAATTTCAGAAATAATCGGTTGTGTGGCTGTACCCTGCAAAAACCACAAGCGTAATACAGGATGTGTATCAGCCTGTTCGAACACTAACAAATGCTGCTTAATAGCCATAGGCAAATGCTGTAATACAGATGAAGCAATAAAATTTCTAGCAATGTCTGTTCTGGGATGAGCGAAAAATTCTCCTACCGTGTTTTCTTCAACAAGCACACCTTCTTGTAAAATAGCCACACGATCACAAATTGTTTTAACCACGTTGACTTCATGTGTAATCAATAAAATGGTTAAATTTAAAGTATCCCGAATATTTTTTAACAAGTTCAAAATAGACAACGTTGTTTCTGGATCAAGTGCCGATGTTGCTTCATCCGATAATAAAACTTGTGGCTTAGAAGCCAAAGCACGTGCAATGGCAACTCGCTGTTTTTGTCCCCCTGAAAGCTGCGATGGATAAGCTGATTTTTTATCTTTTAACTGGGTTAATTCTAACAATGGCGAAATAGTCTCTGCTATTTGTTTGCGTGTGTACCCTGCAAGCTCCAAAGGCAACGCAATATTGTCATAAACATTACGCGAAGCTAGCAAATTAAAATGCTGAAAAATCATTCCGATTTTACGTCTTGCTGCACGCAACTTCATGGGAGACAACGCTGTTAATTCCTCGCCCCCAACGATAATTTTTCCGCTCGCTGGTGTTTCTAATAAATTAATACAGCGAATCAGCGAACTTTTCCCTGCCCCACTTTTACCCATGACTCCAAAAATTTCCCTAGGTGCCACTTGCAAATTAACATCGCGCAATGCTTGGACAGTTCCTTTTGGCGTGGTATAGTGCTTGTGAATATGTTCCAAGACAATCATAAAAATACCATGAATAAAATAATTTTATAAAAAATGCATAATAACACATCATACCGCCATGTCCGTAGTTTTGTGCGCAGTATCTGACTTAACTCATCGTACAGTTACTGGCAATTTTTCAGAACGCTCCTCAAAATAACTTTTTATCACTAAATTCGAACGACAGACTCTGCTAGCAGACCATCAAATTTATGATTTACAATTTTTCTTAAATCCTTAAAACTTAACATATTGTTTATATTATCTTTTTAAAAATTCTGGCTATTAATAAATTAATTTAAAAAAGTATACTTTGTTAAAAATACAGAAAATTAATGAAATGTATATTCATAAGACATTAAAAATTAAAAAACTATAATTGCATTAATTTATTTAAACTGCTATATTTAATAGCCATGAATATACCCAAACATGATCTACTATCAGCCCTCTCTCAATTTAATCCTTGGTGGAAAGGAGAATCGGCAATAGATGTTCCTTCTTGGCATAGAGCATCGTTCAAAGAATTATCTTTGTGGATTCATAACCCTCCTGCTCCTCGGGCAGTTTTTATATCAGGCGCAAGACAGGTTGGAAAAACTACCTTATTACAACAAGCTATTATTCAATTACTCAAGAAAGGCGTACCTGCCGCCAATATTTTTTATGCGACATTTGACCACCCTATTATAAAACTCGCAACAATTGATTTAGCACTTGAAGCATGGCGAGAGCGAGAACCGAAAACTAACGGAATTGAATATATTTTTTTAGATGAAGCACAAAATATTAGAGACTGGGGCACATGGATTAAACATCAGGTCGATTTTAATAAGAACCGCCGGATTATTTTTACAGGTTCTTCCATACCGTTAACACACCAAGTACAAGAGTCAGGAGTAGGTCGGTGGCATACTATTTGTTTAACTACATTATCATTTTATGAATATCTTCATTTAAAACAATTGTCTCTTCCAAAACTCCCTCTACTTCATTCCTTAAATGATTTATTTAATTGGCAAAAAAAAGATTTTTATCGCACAACAGAATTGGCTGCATCTTATGTCGGGCATTTCCATCATTATTTAATTCGTGGTGGCTTTCCTCAAGCTGCATTGGTTGAAAACATTCACTATGCACAACGTTTATTACGCGAAGATATTATTGACAAAGTTTTAAAGCGTGACATGACAGTTTTATTCGGCGTGCGTAGGGTTTTAGAGCTTGAAATGACATTTTTATATCTTTGTATGCACGATGGAGGATTGTTAGATATACCCAGTATTTGCAGCAATCTTAAAGTCGCTCAACAAACAGTGAATCATTTTCTTGAGTTATTTGAAGCAACACACCTTATTTATCGTTTAAATCCATTTGGATATGGGAAAGAAATATTACGTGCAAAATATAAAGTTTATTTAGCAGATGCTGCCATAGCACCTGCTGTTTTACTCAAAGACAAAACGACTTTTTTAAATGATCCTCAAGCTTTAGGCATCGCGGTAGAGACAGCTGTATTCAAGCATTTATACGCACGTTATTATTCCCAGAATTTGCGCCTCACCTACTGGCGCGATAAAAAAAACCAAGAAGTGGATTTAATAGCAGAAATAGGTGAAAAAATAATGCCTTTTGAAGTAAAATATCGCTCACAACATACAGATGCTCGAGATCTTAAGAGTCTTATACAGCTTTGCCAGAATAAATCCTTAGACAGAGGTTATGTCATTACTAAATCATTAGACGATTTTGGTTCTTTGTTAATTCCTAATACTTGCATTAATATCATGCGCATTCCAGCACCATTATTTTGTTATTGGATGGGAAAAGCCGAATTACATAATGAGGAGTGAGAACCCTTGCTGCTCTAGAGGGAATTTTTAGGATTTTCGCTCTTTGTGTTGTCAGCGAACTGAGCAGCAGTGGGTTGTACGCGAATTTCAACTTTTATAATCTTTTCATTTTAGTGATTAACTTTAATTATAAATGAGTATAGTCGAATACTTTGTGGCATGATATAGTGCTTTTGAATATGTTGTAAGCCAATCATAAAAATACCATGAATAAAATAATTTTATAAAAAATGCATAATAATACATCACACCGCCGTATCCGTAGTTTTGTGCGTCGCGATAGCCGAATAACCGAGGCACAACAACAAGCTTTAAAAACCTTATGGCCTCAGTTTGGTTTAAATATGGCTGATGGCTTTATCAATTTTGCTACTGTTTTTCAAAGAAAAGCGCCGATTCTTTTAGAAATTGGCTTTGGGTCAGGCCATTCTCTTTTAGCTGCAGCGATTGCTCAGCCTGAGAAAAATTTTATTGGTATTGAAACCCATAAGCCAGGTGTTGGAACGTTATTATTAAATATCCAAGCAAATAAAACACAGAATATCCGCATTTATAATAACGATGCAGTTGAAGTATTGACCCATTGCATCCCTCTTAAAAGTCTTCACACTTTACAACTTTTTTTTCCAGACCCTTGGCCTAAGCGACGACATCATAAAAGGCGTTTAATTCAAACAGAGTTTGTAAAATTACTTCTTACTAAATTAGAACCTAACGGCGAATTACATTTAGCCACTGATTGGCAAGATTATGCGATTGAGATGATGAAAGTGTTATCCCATATACCTGAATTAACTAATCTTGCAGGTACTGGCAATTTTTCAGAACGTTCCACGGGACGGCCTATTATCACTAAATTTGAACAGCAAGCTCAGCGAGCAAGTCGTCAGATTTATGATCTGCGATTTTCCTTGAATCAACTTTTATAAAAGTAGATGTTTTATAGCGTAGGCGTAGCCGAAACCTCTTTCTTTACTTCTTCCTTATCCTCATTCGGGGCGATGTCACTATTATGACTCAAAACTCTTCCTAATGAAGCAGCAACCAAGCCGCCGGAAGATAGGCGTGGGACTTCTTGTACTCCTGCTTCGCGATTTTTTCTTGCTCCTTCAATTGCTTGCTGCAACCTTTCGCGTTGGTTTGTAAATCGATCATGCCTGCTATCAGAACTATCATGGTCAGATAGCACACAAGATGTAAGCTCTCCTGCTTCTGCAAATTTGATTAACATCTCGAACAATGCTTCTGAAAGCGGGGACCATTTTAGCTGTATTGAATGTAAATTCGGGTTTTTTTCCTTAGCCAGAGCAACCAATCGTAAAAGTTGGCTATGGCGTTCTTTATTCCTATGATGAAAATTCGAATCTAAACACAAAGCTGATAGGGTTGTAGAATTATTTAAAACTTCCTCTAATTCTTCAAAAGACAGTGAACTATTCATAACCCATAGTGAAGTAGGGCGTAATGCCATTTGCCTGATAATGTCAGGTAACGTCATGACTGCTGTCCCAACAGGGTTTCCTGTATGTATCCGGCTATCAACTATGACCGTTTGCCCTCCCTCCTGAATCTTCTTTAGAAAGTAAGTCTTTCCTCTGTTATCAGTAAATTCGTAATCAGGAGTAAATTCATAACCCATATTAAGCGCGTGATAATCTGCATAATCCTTGTCAGAATAACCAGCTAAACAAGTTTCTACTAATAGAGCCCAAGGCATAGAACACCTCCTTTAACTGTATATATAATTTGGATGTCACATTTTTAACTTTTATGTAAAATATACTTCGCCTCAATCTATGTCAATAAAATTTAGAAGATGGAACATAATTGTTAATATATTTTATATTCAAAAAATAATGATTTACTAACACCCCTTAATAATGCTAAAAATGCCCATTATAATTTGATAAAGAATCTGTAAATACTATGCAACTGATACCAGCCCAATTGATACTCGAGACTGGGGAGGTCTTTTACGGCCAGGCACCTGCCAGTCAGGCGGGATGCTATTTTGGTGAAGTGGTTTTTAATACAGGCATGGCAGGCTATCTTGAATCTTTAACTGACCCTTCTTATTCAGGACAAATTCTTGCATTTACTTATCCTTTGATTGGCAATTATGGCGTCTCTTCCCCTGCTACATGGGAATCAACCAAAAGCCATGTCAGTGGTGTTGTCATGTCTGAGCTAGCGCTTTGTTATTCCAATTACACAGCAGAATTTTCTTTAGGTGATTGGTTGTTACAACAGAAAATTCCCTGCCTGATGGGTGTAGATACTCGCGCACTGACCAAACGCTTAAGAATGCGTGGTGTCATTCCAGGCGCCATTACTCCACTGCATCATGTTCCTCAACAATTTGAAGATTTTGCAAAGACTGATTGGGTTAAAAAAGTCTCTGTCAAAGAACCTACTCTTTACGGCTCAGGCGAAAAATTAATTATAGCGATTGACTGTGGGATGAAAGAGAATATTATTCGTTGTTTATTAAATTATCCTGTCCGAATAAAACGCGTACCTCATGATTATGACTTTACGGATGAACCGTTTGATGCAGTCTTTATTTCAAATGGCCCTGGCGACCCTGTTCATTGCCAAGAAACTATTCGGATTTTACAAAAAGCATTAGCAAAAAAGAAGCCGACTTTTGGTATTTGCTTAGGCACTCAATTAATGGCATTAGCGGTCGGTGCTAAAACCTATAAACTGCCCTTTGGCCATCGTGCGCAAAACCAACCTTGTATGGAAGTGATGACAAAACGCTGTTATCTCACTTCACAAAACCATAGTTATGCCGTTGATGAAACAACCTTACCGAGCGACTGGCGTGTTAATTTTCGCAATTTGAATGATCAAAGTGTAGAAGGCATTGAGCACACAGAATTGCCGTTTTTTGCTGTGCAATTTCACCCTGAAGCAGCCCCAGGTCCTCTTGATTCTACTGGGCTGTTTCAAAAGTTTTATGATTTGATCAATACTTAAGGTAAATATGCAATTTAAAGGTAAAAAAATTCTTATTCTCGGTTCAGGCGGCTTGCGAATTGGACAAGCAGGTGAATTTGATTACTCTGGGTCACAAGCTATTAAAGCTGTTAAAGAAGCTGGCATCAAAACAGTATTAGTTAATCCTAATATTGCAACCGTTCAAACAGACGAGAACATGGCAGAGGAAGTGTATCTGCAACCTCTCAATCCTGACGTGGTCACACAAATTATTGAAAAAGAAAAACCTGATGGTATTTTTCTGGGTTTTGGCGGGCAAACGGCTTTGAATCTGGGTTTGGCGCTCGAAAAAGCAGGCGTATTTGCAAAATATAATATTACTGTCTTAGGTACAAGTACGGCATCTATCCGTCAAACAGAAGACCGTGAATTATTTAAAAACGCTCTTGAAAGTATTGGTATTCAATCCCCTATCAGTCTTTGCGTCACCACAGTAGACGCTGCATTGGAAGCGGCTGATAAAATTGGTTATCCCATTATGATGCGTGCAGGATTTTCCTTAGGCGGCTTGGGTTCTGGAAAAATTGCAACACCAAAAGAATTAGCCAAGCGCGCTACGGAATCTCTCGCGATTGTTTCGCAAATTTTAATTGAGGAATATCTCTTAGGTTGGAAAGAATACGAATACGAAATTGTGCGTGATCACGCAGGTAATGCCCTCACCATTTGTAATATGGAAAATTTAGACCCTATGGGGGTGCATACGGGTGAAAGTATTGTAGTTGCACCGGCGCAAACATTAACAAATCGTGAACACCAACATTTGCGTAATATGGCTCTTCAGGTCGCGCATCTCTTTAAAATAGTAGGTGAATGTAATATTCAATTTGCTATTCATCCTACCACGGGGGATTACCGTGCCATTGAAGTGAATGCGCGTTTGTCACGTTCAAGCGCCTTGGCCTCGAAAGCGACAGGTTACCCCCTTGCATTTGTCGCTGCTAAATTAGCATTAGGCTCATTACTCTCTGACATTAAAAACAGCGTGACGCAAACCACGTGCGCCTTCTTTGAGCCTGCACTGGATTATATTGTCGTTAAGATTCCACGCTGGGATACGCATAAATTAAAAGCTGCGGATCGTACAATTGGCAGTGAAATGAAAAGTGTCGGTGAAGTGATGAGCATCGGCCGTTCATTTCCTGAAGCGCTACAAAAAGCGGTGGGTATGTTGAATATTGGCGCTTCTTGCTTAAGTGATTATCCGAAAAAAATAGAGGATCCACGGAATGAAATTGAATATCCAACGGATAGGCGTTTATTCGCTCTCTATCAATTTTTCATGCAAGGTGGTGTAGTGGAGGAAGCACACAGTCTAAGTAAAATTGATATTTGGTTTTTATATCCTATTTGGCATATTACCCAGCTTGAAAAACAATTAAAAAAAGAAAAATTAACGCCCGCACTTTTACGTAGCGCTAAGCAAGCGGGTTTCTCTGACAAAGCCATTGGTCATTTTACGCAACAAACAGAACAAGCAATACGTGAATTAAGAATTGCTTCCAACATCATTCCTTATGTTAAACAAATTGATACATTAGCAGGCGAATGCGCAGCGCAAACCAATTATCTTTATATGACGTATCATGGAGTTGAACATGATGTTGGACCTTCAACAGAACGCCCTCAGTTAGTTTTAGGGTCAGGCCCTTATGCGATTGGTTCTTCAGTAGAATTTGACTGGTGCGCTGTGAATACACTGCGTACTTTACGAAAAATTAATAAAAAAGCTATTTTAATTAACTCTAATCCAGAAACCGTATCGACAGATTATGATGAATCAGATCGTCTTTACTTTGAGCAGCTTTCATTCGAGCGGGTGCAAGATATTGCCGATTTTGAAAAACCTCAAGGTATTATTGTGTCTGTGGGTGGACAAGTCGCAAATAATCTAGCGATTCCATTAGCAACAGCAGGTTATCACCTGTGGGGCACATCAGCACAATCGATTGACCAAGCTGAGGACCGCGAGAAATTTTCTGATTTGCTGAATCAATTAGGTATTGACCAACCCGAATGGGTACGTGTAACTGATTTGGAGAATGCGAAAGAATTCGCGCATCGCGTGGGTTACCCTGTTTTAATTCGACCTTCTTATATCCTCTCAGGTTCCGCTATGAATGTAGCTCACGATGATAGTTCATTAGAGCAATATTTACAGCAAGCAGCCGCTGTATCTAAAGAACATCCTGTAGTCATGTCAAAATTTATTTTGGATGGCAAAGAATTAGAAATAGATGGCGTGGCTAATCAAGGTCGCATCATTATTGAAGCTATTACTGAACATATTGAAAATGCGGGCGTACATTCAGGCGATGCAACACTTGTTATTCCGCCGCAACATTTATATTTAGAAACTATACGTCGCACAAAAAAAATTACGCATCGAATTGCAGCCGCACTTGATATCACAGGGCCTTTTAATATTCAATTTATTGCCAAGCATAATAATATTCAAGTGATTGAATGTAATTTGCGTGCTTCGCGTTCTTTTCCTTTTGTCTCTAAGGCGACAAATTATAACTTTATTGAGATAGCCACTGAAGTGATGCTGAATAAATATACTCCTGCACGTTATGAAACCCTTGAGCTAGATTATGTAGGCGTTAAAGCTCCGCAATTTTCTTATAATCGCTTAAAAGGTGCCGACCCTGTTGCGCATGTAGAAATGGCTTCCACAGGCGAAGTCGCTTGCCTAGGCGAAAATCTTTATGATGCGTATTGGCGTGCATGGCTTGCCACAGAACAAAATTTAGCAGGCAAACGTATATTAATTTCTATCGCTGATGCGCATAAACATAAAATATTAGCGTATCTACAAACATTAGAAGAACAAGGTTGGCAAATTTACAGCACAGGCGGCACACATTCTTATTTATCTAAAAATGGTGTAGGATCTTATTTTGTTTACAAAGCCAGTGAAAAAGTAGAGCCCAATATTCGCACTGTAATCGCTAATCGCACTATTGATTTAATTATTAATATTCCAACACACCGAGGCTCTGAATTAAAAACAGATGGGTTTATTATTCGCCGCACTGCGATTGATCATCATATTCCGTTGATTACTAATATACAAAGCGCGCAAATTATTTTACCTTGTCTGATTGAATTTACTAATAAAAGTCTACCTGTTTATTCGTGGCGAGAAATCGTGAGACACTGAGCATGAAAAAATATATTTCATTTTTTATTTTATTTCTATTCGTTCCCATTCTATTCGCAGAAACACAAGACATTGCTTCTGATTTTTCAGGAAAATCCAGCTGTTTTATTATCTTTGATAGTTCACATAATAAACTCATTGAAAAAAATAATCCGCCTCGTTGTGCAGAAAGAATGACACCTGCCTCAACATTTAAAGTGCCGCTTTCTTTAATGGTATTTGATCAAAAACTCATAACACAAAACACTATTTTTCAATGGGATGGAAAAGATAAAGGATTAGCGGCATGGAACCAAAACCAAACGCCACAAACATGGCTGAAAAATTCTGTTGTCTGGGTTTCACAGATATTAGCCCCCCAACTAGGACTAGAAAAAATTAAATTGTATTTAAAGAAGTTTCACTATGGCAATCAGGATTTTTCAGGCGATCCAGGTCAGAACAATGGCGTAATCCACGCATGGTTAAACAGCAGCCTTAAAATTTCAGCTGATGAACAACTTACTTTTATGAAGGCGCTCGTTAACAATGAACTTCCTGTATCACAGCAGTCTATGACTCATACAAAAACCAATATGTTCCTTGAAACATTACCCAATGGCACGCGATTCTATGGCAAAATAGGAACAGCAGGGGCATTACACTGGTTTATTGGGTTTCTCCAAAAAGAAAATAAAAATTATGTCATTATTTTGAATTTTTCTGACTTACATCCTTCTCAGCCAACAGAAAATCCTGGAGAAAACACAAGAAAAATAGTCAAATCTCTATTAAGAAAATTAAAGCTTATCGGTAATTAATGTAATGACTCCGTAGAGTGGACTGAGCCTCTGGTAAGCCTCTATACTATGTAGAAAACTTACTAAACAAAGATGCCAAATGATATATAGTGCTTTACTCTCTTATGGGTTTCTTTACTTATCAGTGTTATTACTTTGGATGCCTAGTAGTCGAAAGTACGCTATGTGGGGTTTGGTTCTATTTATATCTATTATCCTGGGATTAATCAGTCATCAATTGGACATGGTTGCTATCGTTCCAATTATTTTATTAGCTCTGACTACCTATTATAGTCAGGCAGAGCAAGCACATATTCTTATGCGTGTAATATCGGGAATATTCGTTATTATTTTAAGTATTGGATTAGCGGCGCATCAATTACCAGGATTTCATAATCTGAATGTGCTTGACCACGTCTATATAAGCAGCAATGCTATTCCCTTCACCCTCTCTCTTGATTTTGGCAAAGTTGTTGTAGGTATTTTTATCCTTGGCTTTAGCAATCAACTGATTTTTACAAAAAACGAATGGTTGGTTTTACTTAAGCAAATAGCAATTCAAGCACCAATAGTGACTATATCGGTGATTATAGCGGCATTTATTTTAGGCTTTATAAGATTTGATTCTAAAATCCCAGACAATATTTTTATTTGGACGATAACTAATCTTCTCTTTATGTGTATGGCAGAAGAAGCTTTTTTTCGTGGCTTTATTCAAAAAAATCTATCATTAATGATGAAAAAAATAAAGTATGGGAATTATTTAGGGCTTGTAATTGCCGCCATTTTGTTTGGGCTGGCGCATTATGCGGGTGGAAAAAAATATGTGCTATTGGCAACAGTTGCAGGCGCAGGGTATGGGGGGATATATATGACAACCAAGCGCATTGAAGGGAGCATACTTAGCCATTTTGGGTTGAATTTAACGCATTTTCTGTTTTTCACCTATCCTGTTTTAGCGGGATAGCGCTGGATGGAGCTAGCTAGCATCATTGCCATTAAAAAAGCGAAAAGCTATATTTCTATTTGTGAGTAATTGAGAGATTGCCTGAATGCTCAATGGCGTCAACGTAAGGAAAGCTCCTGAGCGTCCGCATCGTCCCGTCATTGCTGTATAGGTCACGTATTTCGCTGACATTTTTCTTTAAAAATAAAAAAAGCTTTTGGCTTTAAATAGGCCGAAGGCCG
>JAJONP010000156.1 GCA_021323555.1 Gammaproteobacteria bacterium
TTTTGTGAGGTGATGTTTGTGTTAAGATAGATTCGCCTATACCGTGAGCCCGTTAAAGACTGGACACTTTTTATGATTGAAAGTGAGCCCTATTCACTGACGCGCTTTTTGCATCGTAATCCACCGAATTAAATCTACCTTATAGCTTTTTGACAATGCAATTTTTTGGTGGATTACGATGCAAAAAGCGCGTCTAATCCACCCTTATGTCTTAAGCGGAATAGTATCGATAATTTTCATTGCGATACCTTAAAAAAATCATTATACTCGCCCCAGTTTTCGCGGATGGCGATTTTTAGAGGTGTGACGCATGGCAACTGCATTAATAAAATTGATAACGGGTGCAGTTTATCGCATCCTTTTTTATCAGTTAACAATCATAATAGGATTAACAGGCATGCTATTTTTATTAAAAGGCAAGCAGAGTGCCCTTTCTGTATTAGCGGGTGGGTTGGCATATTGGGTGCCTACACTTTTTTTTGTGCGTGGGGTCGTATCGACAACGGGTGCGCGGGCCATCGCATGGTTTATGACAACATTTTTTGTGGGTGAAGCAATCAAACTGGTTGCCAGTGGCGGGTTATTTTTATTAGCAATTCGTTATTTTCATGCAGATGTCATCTACGCTTTATTAGGATTAATGAGTGCAATCGTGGCATTTTGGATAGCCTCCGTCATATGTGTTTCTCGAACGTCAGGAGCGGTTGCATGAGTGTTGCGCCTAACTATATTGAGCATCATTTAGAACATTTACAATTTAATTTAACGAACTTGACTATTGGGAATGGTGGGTTTTGGACGCTTAATCTAGATACTTTTATTGTCGGATTAATCACAGCGCTTTTGATTGGAGGCGTATCTCGTTACGTTGCTGTGAATATGCAAACAGGTGCACCCGGGCGATTGCAAAATTTTGTTGAAGCGGTGATTGAGTTTGTAGATCGTACTGTTCGTGAAACATTTCATGGTAAAAGCCATCTGATCGCGCCGCTTGCGCTAACACTTTTTTTATGGATATTTTTATTGAATGCGCTGGACTTATTACCAGTGGATTTAGTACCCTTGTTTTTGCAAATAGGTGGTGTGGATCATTTTAAAATAGTACCAACGGCAGATCCCAATATGACTTTTTCTATGTCTATTTCGGTATTTGTTTTGATACTTTTTTATAATTTTACTGTAAAGCGCTGGAGTTTGGGGAAAGAAGTATTAAGTTCTCCTTTTGGGCCGTGGTTATTCCCTATTAATATTTTCTTCCGATTACTTGAAGAATTTGTAAAGCCATTTTCATTGGCACTACGACTTTTTGGGAATATGTTTGCAGGTGAACTTATTTTTGTGTTAATTGCTATGTTACCTTGGTGGTCACAATGGTTACCGGGTAGTATCTGGGCAATTTTTCATATCTTAATTATTACAGTTCAAGCATTTATTTTTATGATGCTAACCATTGTGTATCTCAGTATGGCACATGATACACATTAATATTAGGCTATTTTTTATTTATTTTTTAGAGGAGAAAGTCTGTGGAAATTGCAAGTTTAGTCGCACAAGTACAAAGCTTTAAAGCGATTGCAGCAGGGTTGTTAATAGGTCTTGCGTCTTTAGGCACAGCCATTGGTTTTGGTATTTTGGGAGGAAAATTTGTAGAAGGTGTTGCCCGTCAACCCGAACTGTCTAATCTATTGATGGTTCGTGTATTAATTATGTCAGCATTGGTCGATGCGTTTGCTGTGATTTCTATCGTGATGGGACTTTTGTTATTTTTCACCAATGGGCCGTTTGTTTCTTATGTCATAGAAACAGCTAAACAAGTGAGTTAATTTTTGAGCGTGAGGAAAAAGAATGGAGATTAATGCAACTTTAATCGGTCAGCTAATCACTTTTGCGATTTTAGTGTGGTTTATCATGAAATACGTTTGGCCACCTATTACTAAAGCGATGCATGAGCGTGAAAAGAAAATTGCAGCAGGCTTAGAAGCAGCTGAACGTAGCAAACGCGAGCTTGAGCAGGCTGAGAAAAAAGCATTATCTATCATTCATGCTGCAAAGCAAGATGCGGCACACGTGATGGAACAAGCACATAAAAATTCTATACAAATTGCCGAAGAAGCAAAACAGACTGCGCGACAAGAGGGGCTTCGGTTAATTGAGCAGGCAAAAACAGAAATTGAACGTGAAGTGAACCAAGCAAAAGAAGTGTTACGTAAGCAATTGGCAACGCTAGTCATCCAGGGCGCAGAGAAAATTATTCAACATAATTTAGATTTAGAAAAGCAATCTGCATTATTAGATTCATTTGTGGCTGAAATATAATGATGAGTGATATGACAACCTTAGCAAGGCCGTATGCAATGGCTGCGTTTGACTATGCGTTGCAAAAAAATTCATTGTCAGCATGGAAAGTTATGCTAAGCAGCGCAGCTTTATTAGTAAAAGAAAAAGAAATTATAAAACTATTATCAAACCCGAAGATAACGCGAAAAAATACCGCAGACTTATGCTGTGATATTTTATCTTCTGTGCTGGATACAGAGAAAGAAAACTTTATTCGTCTCTTGGCAGAATATAATAGGTTGCCTGTTTTACCTGATATTGCTAGGTTATTTGAAAATTATTGCGCGGAACAGGAAAAAAATATAACGGTACAAGTCATTTCCGCAATCGCATTGAATGATTCGTATCAACAAAAACTGACAACCCGTTTAGCTAACCGATTAAAACGACAAGTCGTATTACAGTGTGACGTTGATCCTACTTTATTAGGTGGCGTAATAGTGAAAGCAGGTGATGTCGTGATGGATGGATCAGTGCGCGGCAAATTAAATCGATTATTTGAATCTCTTTAAGGTAAAGAAATATGCAACAAACGCAATTAAGTCCGATAGAAATAAGTGAGTTAATCAAACAACGCATTGCGCATTTTGATACAAAAGCCGAAGTGCGTACCGAAGGTACTGTCGTCAGTTTTAAAGATGGTATTGCACGTATTTATGGTTTGGCTGATGTGATGCAAGGCGAAATGGTCAAATTTGCCGATAATATTTATGGTTTGGCACTGAACCTTGAGCGTGATTATGTCGGCGCTGTTTTACTGGGTCATTCAGATCAATTAGTGGAAGGCCAAACAGTAAAATGCACGGGGCGAATCCTGGAAGTGCCGGTAGGTGAAGCCTTATTAGGACGTGTTGTGGATGCATTGGGGAATCCTATTGATGGAAAAGGTGCTATTCATACAACCGAAACTGCGCCTGTCGAAAAAGTAGCGCCTGGCGTTATTTTTCGCCAACCTGTTTCCCAACCCTTGCAGACTGGATTAAAAGCCATTGACTCGATGGTACCGATTGGCCGTGGTCAACGCGAATTAATTATTGGCGATAGACAAACAGGTAAAACAGCCGTGGCAGTGGATGCGATTATCAATCAACGTGGCACGGGTGTGAAATGTATTTATGTGGCGATAGGACAAAAGGCATCCTCTATTGCAGCAGTTGTGCGTAAATTAGAAGAGCATGACGCAATGGCACACACTATTATTGTGGCAGCCCCTGCAGCAGAAGCTGCAGCATTGCAATATATAGCGCCTTATGCGGGCTGTACGATGGGTGAATATTTCCGTGATAAAGGCGAAGATGCTTTAATCATTTATGATGATTTAACAAAGCAAGCATGGGCATATCGTCAAATTTCATTATTATTACGTCGTCCGCCAGGTCGAGAAGCCTATCCTGGCGATATTTTTTATCTGCACTCACGTTTATTAGAGCGTGCATCGCGTGTCAATTCTGATTATGTGGAAAAAATGACAAACGGTAAAGTGAAAGGTAAAACGGGTTCATTGACGGCTTTACCGATTATCGAAACGCAAGCAGGAGACGTTTCTGCGTTTGTTTCCACGAACGTTATTTCGATTACAGACGGGCAAATCTTTTTAGAAACCGATTTATTTAATTCAGGCATTCGTCCTGCGATTAACGCAGGTCTTTCTGTATCGCGTGTAGGTGGCGCAGCACAAACTAAAATTATTAAGAAATTGGTCGGTGGCATTCGTATTGCATTAGCGCAATATCGCGAACTTGCAGCTTTCTCACAATTTTTATCAGATTTAGATGAGGCAACGCGCCAGCAGCTTGAACGTGGCCAACGTATTACAGAAGTCATGAAGCAAAAGCAATATCAACCTTTGTCTGTTGCTGAAATGGCATTAATTTTATATGCCGCCAGTGAAGGTGATCTTGATTACCTTCCTCTGAATAAAATAGCTGATTTTGAGCATGGTCTATTAGGTCATGCACGTGCTACTCATAGCGATTTTATGAAAAAAGTGAATGAAACAGGTGATTATAATACCGATATTGTTAACACACTGAAAAATATTATCGCGGAATTTAAGAAAATTTATATATAAGTTAGGGAAGGTAGCAGCGTATGCCTGCAGCAAAAGAAATTCGCACCCAAATTCGAAGTATTCAAAATACCCAGAAAATTACGCGCGCGATGGAAATGGTAGCTGCGAGCAAAATGCATAAAGCGCAGA
>JAJONP010000029.1 GCA_021323555.1 Gammaproteobacteria bacterium
GCTTTTGCTTTTGCTTTTGCTTTTGCTTTTGCTTTTGCTTTTGCTTTTGCTTTTGCTTTTGCTTTTGCTTTTGCTTTTGCTTTTGCTTTTGCTTTTGCTGGTGAGCGTTTATTTAACAGTGCAATCAAGATGGCACTGTTATAAATAAACGCTCACCAGCAAAAGCAGTTTCTATTTATCTATTCATTCTCTAAAAAAATAATTAAAAAGAAATTATTTTCTGGCCTTGCCGCAGGTGACCACCTGCGTACGAAGTAGGTAGGTGGTCACCTGCGGCAAGGCCAGAAAAATCATTTCAACACTTTGAAAAATAAAGATTTCTTTAAATAGAGGGAGTAGACTCAGAGTCGTGGGGTGAGTCGCGGGGTATCTCATAACATTTTCTCCTCTAAAATGACCAGTTAGTAATCAAACGTGACTAAGGATTCTTGGTCTTTTAAACCACACTCTGCCGCTTTATCAAAATAAATCGCTGAGATAAAACGCTTCCCTTCGGTACCTCTTTTAATTTGTACAATCACATTAATAATAGATTTAGCATATTGAATAATTTCTTGACGTGATAAAGGACAGCCGCTTTGTAATGCCATCCAAGCCAATTGTTCAAAACAACCTTCAGGGCTGTCAGCGTGGAGAGTTGTAATTGAGCCTGGGTGGCCTGAATTAATTGCTCGCAAATAAGAAAAAGCTTCCTCAGCTCGGATTTCAGAAACCAATAGCCTGTCTGGTCTCAACCGTAAGCTGGCTTTGAGTAAATCTAACATTGTAATATTAGAAACGCTTTTTCCTTCTTCCGTTGCCAATAAATGAACACTATTGAGGTGTGAGGACATCACTTCACGGTCGGTTTCAAGAGTAATTATGCGCTCACCGAGCGGAACTTCTTGTAAGAGAGCATTTAAAAAAGTCGTTTTTCCGGTTGACGTTCCTCCTGCAATCACAATATTTTTTCGTGCTAGAACCGCTTGCTTTAAAAAAAGTGCATAATAGCCTTTTTCGTAGGTGGTCAATAAAGAGCGGTCATTTTGTGACAATTGGCCTTCTTCATTCAATGTCTGTTCCTCTGTACGCTCTTCTTTAAAATAATGATGCAAAGACACTTCTTTTGTAGCTTGCCTCCGAATAGCACAAACAAATGTACCTTTGGCGCAAGCGGGCTCTATGACAAACTGGACTCTAGCACCGTCTGGCAGTACAGAAGATAATGTCGGGCATTCTGGTGAAATTTCTCGTTGATTGTATTCGCCGACTAATGAGGCAAATTGCAATAAAAAATCTATAGAAAGACTTGGCTCATCAAATCGTTTGAACTCCCTTTGCGTCTCGACCCACACCTCATAAGGTCGATTGATACAAATTTCATTCACACCTTCCATCGCAAAATAAGGCATAAAAGGTTTTAAATAAGTCGCGAGTGCAATCGTATTACTCATCGGTATACCTGACTAAAATCAAGGTCTTTATTCACAAATACTACAATGCGAGCGCCCTGCGGTACATGAATCGTAGGCGGGATATGAACATCTTCGCTTAAAGTATTTTTCGCTTGCTCGGCTAAAGCTTGTGATACTCCTTCGCGATACACTGATGCCGAATTGTATTGGTCTTTCGTACTGACCCCACTCGTGGCCGCTCCTGCGCTTATCATGCTAATTAAAATAGCACTGCCAAACCGGTCAAAGAAATGGTAATCAACTTGCCCCGTGACCCCTGCTCTGCCTAAACTGTCTGTGCCTTCCGAACCTAAGCGAATATCAACCCCGTTCGGCTCTTTAATCCGTGTCCATACCGTAAAAAGTCGGCTTTGGTTATTGCTTAAACCCGAGCGATATTCACCGATCAAATGCGAACCACGCGGGATCAGAATTTTCTCTCCTTGCTCGCCATACACATCTTGATTCACAACGGCTTCAATTTGTCCTGGCAAATCAGAATGAATGGCTACCGCCAGCGTCCCAAAAATAAATTTGCCTTGGCCGATGAGATAACGCAAGGGCTTAAAGAGCGTGGCATACTGACGCTCCGTTTGCGCCTCCCCTGCTTGCCTTAAAAAGGCTGTATTAGGATCTTCGGGCACCTGTGTCAAGTTAGAAGAGCCATTCGTCCGCTCTGGAAAAGTAGCAGAAGCTCCTTGTATCGTATTATTGCCTCCACCTTCTAAACTTGCCGCTTGTGGCGTTTGTAACCGTTCCATAAAAT
Organism: Gammaproteobacteria bacterium; assembly: GCA_021323555.1. The sequence continues at coordinate 2,200 of JAJONP010000029.1, forward strand.
CTTGGGCTTTAGCCTGTGCGATTTTCTGTTCCAGTTCACGCTGCTTATCCAAAGAATTATTAATCATTGATTTTTCTTTTTGTTCTCGAGTGATAGGGCTTGATGCGCTATAAGTTTCATCGACTTCTTGAACAGAAGATAATTTCCTCTCTTTATGGTGAATCAACCACATCTGTAAAAAAATAACGGCCAAAACCAAGGCTACTACTGGCCAAATAAATCGGTTCACATTCGACTTTTCACCTTGAAGGGGCAAAGGCGGTGCTTGTTCTAAAACCTTCTCTTCCGAATTTTTTTTAGCGTCTTTTGTCATATGTGTTTCCTCTTACTGCGCATTTCTTTTTTTGACCTTGTGCCAATCGGCAATGTATTTATCATTGTAGATGCTTGTGACTGTCGAGCCATTTCGCAATGTGAAAGCTTTAGCGGTACGTTCCACCACCATGTAATCTTTTTCCATTCTGTAATTCACAACTTCTTCTTGCATGTTAGGTAACACCATAAAAATGGCAGGCAAGTCTATTTTTTCTCTAAACTTAAAATAAGTAAAAAGACCATCGTCACAAGCACGGAGAGGGGCTTGTTCTTTGTCCCCTGTAAAACTGTATTGCAAGTTGTATTTGTGCGAATGAGTACAGAGATCGGAAGGAAGAGAAACCATTTCCAAGGCTAATTTTTTCTCGGCAAGGTTATGTGAAGGATAAATAAATTTTAAAAAGAGAGTATCAGCCGAAGGATCCTGCTCTTTGTCTGCCACACTCAACATAAAATGGTAAGCATAGCGGTTAGAAACGATACTTAAATTGCCACTCGCATCGAATTTTTTGGCCTTAAGATATAAGTGGTTCCGTGAGATAGCAATGTCCCAAGCAGAGGCATCGCCTAAATGAACGTCACCCGCGTTAACAATCTCGTCTTCTCCTAAGATAATATCTGTTGAAACCAAGTAGTGCGCTTTAATGGCATAAATCTGATTAGGATCAAATGCAACAACCTTAGCCCTCGTATCTGTCTGAAGAGCCTGTATCGTGCCCTCCGTTAATCCGTCTTGCGTGCGCAGTATGATGATCCAGAATAAAACTCCTAAAATACCTTGTCTGTTAAACATAGTCTGCCCTCAATTGTCGGTGAATAAAGGAGAAGCTTGATAATATGTAACCTTGAATCCGAGGGGATTTAAATCACGCTCTTCTAGCGATGATTTTGTATTTTGATAATCCCACTTCATGACCACTTGAAAATCGGCTGACTTAACATGCGTTGGGTCATCTTTGGGATGCGTTAAGATTCGAAATCGCGCAAGGGCTGTATTTGCATTCAGTTGATTAATACTCAGCACGATGACATCTTGATACCCTTCTTTACCAAGCTGATTAATCGGGCTTTCTGGATTGGTATCGACCATTTCCGCTTCAACATTTTTTGCAATGATGGGCGCGCTCATTGCCAGGGTCGCATTAAATAACCGCTTAATATCCGTGTAGTGATATGTATTTTTAGCTTGGATATATTGGCTAATGAAATAACGCGTCATGATCCAGTTTTCAGAAAAGTGGCTTCCTTCCAGTTCTTTCAGTTGAACCACCTCCCCTGTCGTTTGATTGAGAGTGAGAACACGATAAACAACCTTTTTCAGAGGAATCAAAAGTACAAGAGCAATGAGTGAAAGTGTTAAGAGGCCACCTAATATCACAGACAATAAACGATAACGATCACGTGAACACAGTACAGATTCATACACTTCCTCGTACCAGTGTTTAGCTTCCCTATAATAATTCCCTTCGGTTTTAAAAACCTCCTGTGAAAGCCTTTCTTTTATAATAGCTTTTGCCGCTTTTGTCTTTTCTTTTAGCTGATTAAATGGCATCTCTATTTATTCCTCTTTATTTTTCTTTCTTTTTCCTACTACTGGGTTTCTCTTTTTCTTTTTTCCCTTTTTTTCTTTTATCTATTCGCCTGCATCTTTAAACCGTACCATTTTATTTTTTGAATAATTTTTTTGAGTCATCCCCGTTTTGCCCTGTATCACCGAGCGCAAAGCCGACCCACTGGTGAATAAAGCAGTACGAAGCGACTGGATGCCAGCCTTCGTCTCTCTAAAGGAAGACGAGACACTTTTTAAGCTAAAACCGGATGCAAGGGATGCACATTTTTGTGGAATTTGAACGAACAACCAAATCTGGACTAAACACGCAATAAAAAAAGGCACCAATAGCTTAAAAGAAGGTGAATCGCTATTCATGTATTGAATCGTGGTCGTTGACACGCTGAGTACGATCATGAGAACTGCACAAGTCACTACAGGGATAAGCGCATAGGTCAATAAATGCGTGAGGTAGGAATTAAACCAACCTTTGGTCGAGTCAAAAAGTCCAAAGAAGATAAACAAAGGCGATAAAGATAAAATAACCGTGCTTGCGATTTTCGCTAAAAAAATGAGGCCGGTCGCAATTGCAACTGCGATGAGAGACGCGAGAAAAAGGAAGCTACCAAATAAACTATAGGTCAGATTCGTCCATCCTCCCATGCTAAATAATTTATTGGCTTCCAATAGCGCCGCTCGTAAAAACTGGTCTAACGCATCACTGATGTTAAGAGAAGCGAGAGATGTATTCTCACTTAAGGTAATGGCTTTACACAATTCAAGAGGCCCATTGGTAAAGACGTTATACACTAACAAGCAAAAGTAATCGTAATTAAGTGCCACTGTCAAAATCGCAACTAGCCTTACGATCACAAAGGGAAAATCTTTTCCTTCGCGCGACCCCCGTTGGATTTCAATAAAAACAAACCCAACATAAATTGTCGAAAAAAGGTAAAGGACACTGGCATATTGTGCCACTAAATGGTGGTATGTACTTGCCACAAATTGAGCGCTATATTGATCCACTAAGTGGAATAGATTGCCAATGATAGATTCATTATAGGTCATGATTTTTTGCCTGATTCTTTTCTATCAACGCCGTAATTAAAAAAATTCTTTTGTGAAACAGGAGTTGATGATTCTCCCGCATTAAAAAACGCACGCAGCGCACTTCTTTCTCTGTACTGCTGCAACTGGTAGCCTGTAATAATGCCTACAATCAATAATAAAATGATAGAAACCGCTATTTTTAAAACGTTTTTTTTCTGAGGATTCATATTCGTGTTTTCTTCCTTTTTCTTGATTAATCGTTAATTGCCATTTTTGTTCCACAAAAATCGCCTTGATAATTGCAAGGCGCTTTGATTTCTGAATAAGTACTACTGCAACCACTCATTAAATTGAATATAACTGAACACATGAGAAAAGAAAGGAAACACGTTATAGGTTGATTACTTGTCATATAGCTATCATCTCTTATCAATAATTAAAAAAATGGGCATCTTCATTCGCACGGTTTGCTTTTTCTTGTGCATCTGTCGCAACTTGCTGGACAAGCAAGGCCAATAATTTCGTTTGCTGGAGCGTCAAATTTGCTTGTTCTGATGCGAGACGGTTGTTTAAATCTATAGCCGATTTACTGTCTTTTGCCTTGTCAATTTCAGTGTGAAGTTGTGCGAGCGTCCTTGCTTCTCGGGCAGCTTGTTCAAAAGCGAGTTGCGAAGAAGCGCGAGAGGCGAGCGTCGTTTGCGCTTGTAATCGATAATAATCATTTTCAATAGGATTGGGGCTCTCAAAATGCGAATTGATTGGGAACTCATTTTCAACTTGCTGCATAAGACTAAAGAGCTTGCCATCGCGTGCGCCGTTTTTGTAAAGGGAAAGTATCTGTTGCCACGTGTCTGTCCCATTCCCCCAATTATAGGCCGTGTTATCGTAATAAAGGTTACCGTAAGAATGGGTGCCAATAAGCCCGTGACTCAGCGTTTGTAATTCGTCTAACTGGTTCAAATTCGATTTTTCAATAGAAAAATCAGCTCCTGCTATCTTTGATAAAATACTCACCATTTGAGTGATGTCTGACGCAAATACTGCTTTACCCTCAAAAAGTAAGAAAAAGAAAAATAAAAAGAATAAAAATAACATCCATTTATTTTTCATTGTAAAGCCTCCTCTTTGTGCTGGTTAACGTCATTGTTGTAATGGTCATTATTTCTGTCGTAATTTTTATTATTTTTTTTAACGCCTTGGATAAAAAGTGGCATCCAATTTGATGGCTTGTCCCCTACTTTCTTTCGTATGGCATCGAGCAATTTTATATTTTGAGTTCTGCCCGAGAGTACAGCGATTTCTTCTTCTAAACCAGACAGATCAGCGCGCACAACTACGCTTAATTTCCCCTGTTTTAATAAAAAAAACCTTTTTTTTTTATCTAGCGTTTTTATAATATGAAACTCTTTCTCGCTTAACCCAAAGCGCACCACATAATCTTCATAACGTGCATTGGAATTTGCAAAATAAATTTGAGTGACCGTTTCTTGAATAATTTTGCAACCAATGGATGACGCTGCGATATCGCTCGGGGCTTGGGTATCCAAAATTAAAAAAGATTCTTTTTTACGTGGCGTTGAACTCCAGTCTTGTATTTGTCTTCGGAACGCTTCGTCTTGCAATGCCATCCAACCTTCTGCGATCACAATACGTGTACGAGTACCATCCATTTTTTGTTCGATGCGGTGGAAAAGATAAAAATAAATGATTTCACAAATAGTAGGGTCTTTTAAAACACTCGACATATCAAAACCTACAATGTCGCCATTTAACGAAAGATAGTCGACTTCATTATCAAACACCCAGGCATAGTCCCCGTTATTCACCCAAGCATCAAAACGCGCACGGAGTGACCCTGCTTTTCTCATACCTAGAAAGGCTACTATATTCCGGAGAACACGTTCTTCCTTCGGAAGATGAAAAGCTCCATCCACTGCTCCATGAATGCGATCAATGTCTTCATTTGAAAGCACTTGAATCTGAGAGGTTGCTATTTTTTGTAAAAGGCGGGCTAAGAAGTAACGGTTTTCAGGGGCGTCTTCCATCTGAAAAGGCGAAAATCCTGTCCGCTCGCCAGCACTCATCACAGAGTAATGCCCTTCCATAGCTCTCACAAAAATTTCAAGCCCACGGTCTTTATCAAACACGATCAGCCGGCCACCTAATTTCATAGATTGCGCCAGCAAAAACGCTTCGAGAAGCGTCTTACCCGATCCCATCGAACCGATCAGAAAAGTATTTGCCACATCCAGCACATGAAAATTAAAAAAGAAAGGCGTTCCGCTAATTGTTTCAAGCAAAGTCACCGCATCTCCCCAATGGTTACCTTTGAATTGCCCTCGCGCATAATTGTGTAAGCTGGCAAAGCCCGCTAGGTTTTTAGAAGTGAGAATCGCACGCCGCGTAATATACGCTTGGTTTGCAGGGAGCATGGCAAAATAAGCAGGCTTCACTCCTGCATCTTCTCGGATTGCCATGATGCCTAATTCATTAAAAGCTGCATCAATCTGTGAAACGATTTTTTCCAATTCTGGAATAGTTTTTGCCTTACAGAGAATAGATAAGTGATGTTCTCCAATAGACGCAGCACTACTTGAAAGCGTATCTAATGTTTGATGAATTTTTTCCGCTTCAGATAAACTGTCATCATCCGATTGTATGTGATTGCGCTGTTGTTCTAAGATTCTTTTTCTAGCAATCGTTTTATCCAGAAAAGAAAAAGACTGCATCAGGATCATTTCTGCCTTAATATCAAGGAGTGCATCTAACATCCCTGCGGCTGTTGACTTGCTATATTCTTTAACCGAAATAATCGCTGCATATTCAACAGCGCTATGCATGTTTCTAAGCGCAAGAACCCCAGAGGTTTTATCAAAAAAGAAACGCTTATAAGGCAAATAAGTCGATAAATCACAGGTTGGCAACAATACGTTTCTTTTTTCTAAATTGATGAGTTCTGAGAGAAAGGATAAGACATCCGAAGCAGTATCTCCTGAACGTGTTTGTATTTTCTCTGAACCGAGTTTATACGCTTGGTAGCGGTTTAAGTAGTTCAGGATACGAGAGGTCATTTTATTTAAGTCTTTATGCATTTTTTTACGATACGTATCTCGTGCTTTTTGGTTGACTTTTCCAGACAATAAACTGATCATATCTGAAAAACGCCTGACCTTTCCAACCGGCGGTTTTTTAACTATCGTGATATAGTGTTCATTAATAAAAAATGATTTTTCATTCATCTTTTTCTGCCACGCAGCATTAAGCGTTTTAGCAAACGCTTCTTTGTATTCTCCTTGTAACCGCCTCTCTTCTTTTTTACGTATCGTATGAAAATAGAGCGCGGTCGATGAATCTGTAATACTTTTAAATAAAGAATTTCTGACCTCTTTTTCTTGGTCAATATTACTATCGTCCATAGTTTCAGCCCCAAGGCCTTCCAATTTAATCACCTGGAACAAATGCCCACTTTTTGTCTCAACGGTTTCTGAATCAAGCAAATAAGCGTAAGGAATTTTTTCAGAAAGATTAATTTCTTTTTCAAAGCTTGATTTTTCTATGATTGCAGGTGTGATCCACTTCATGGCGAATAAGACTCCGTGTTATTCCAAAAAGAATAAGTAACATGGCTTTTAAAACGAGTGAGATTGATCCAAAAAACATTTAAGCCAAAGGGATCGCGAAACGTGACCCACGCCATGTAAAAGTGCGCGACAATAAATATCAATAAGAAAAGAACAGTCAGCCAAAGCGGTTTTTGAAAGAAAGTTTGTAGAAAAGTCCATGCTAAAAAACAGAGGACACCGTTAGAATAAAAAGCCATCATTGGAACGCCCCACTGTGTTAGAGGTTTAGTAAGTGCGAGTGAGACAGGATCTATTTCTAACTGATACGTATCCATTGCTTAATGCCCTACCCAGCTTTTAATCATGTAAACAATGCTAGGCGCGCCTAAAAAACCAGCCGTGCAAAGCCCAACGCTAATAAACCGCTCCCAACTAATTTTGCCGACTTTGGCCATGAGAAATGTCGCACCAATAATAATACCGCATAAACTTGTACCGAGCGTTCCAAAAAGAATGTTTTCAATCCCATTACCTGCTCTGGTAAAGGGATCATTCTCAGCTAAAGCAGATAGAGGGGATATCAACCATAAAAAAACAAGATAATAAAAAAATTTAGATGCTTTAAGATATATTTTCATAACCCTCCTCTAAATCAAGAAAAATTTTTACCCGCAGGTCTTAAGTTAATCAAGTTGGCACGTGATTAGCTCTGTTGATTATAAATGGGCATCCTCCCTTCTGGTTTACTGCTTCAAGTGTGGTATGCTAAAAAAACCTTTTTTAAAGAATAATATTTGTTATTATTTTAAATAACAGAAAATTGTGTTGTCAACAAAAAATTTTGTTATTTTGGGTCTGGACTAAAAACAAAAAAAACAATTAAGAAACCTTAGGATTATTATCGAATGAACACCCTTGCTGAAAGATTAAAAATAGCAATTAATAAAAGAGGAATGTCTCAAGCTGAAGCTGCTAGATTATGTGGCATATCACAACAATCTATCAATTATATTATTGCTAATAATTTAAGCTCCTCTAAACTTGCTCCGCAAATTGCGCTTGCTCTAAACATTAATCCAGAATGGCTAATCCTAGGGCGTGGCAAGTTTGAAGAAACAAAGGTTTATGAATTACCTATTATTCATAGCCTTTATATGTTAAAAAAATTTATTAAAAATGAACTCGATGAACAATCGCTAGAATACACAGTTATAAATGTTTACCTTGGTAATCGTGCATTTGCTTATCTCTTAGAAGCCAGAAAAATGGCCATTTGTTCAGACGAGTCTATTAATAACACTCAAAACGAAAAATCAGAATACCTAAGTATCGAGGAATCAGGTGTTTCAATAACAAAGGAGAATGGAATTGTATCATTCCCTATTTTTGAGTGGAGAATCAGAAGTGTCGATTATTAAAAAAATATCAGAGTGTGTCTATTATTATCTTGATACCATTAAAGCAGCTAGATTAAATGTAAAAATTGAGAATTTTATATTAAACTACGCAGACGATAACATTGTCGTTGTTTATCGGTTAGGCCGGCAAAAGCTTTTGAACACAATGGAATTAACATGTTTTGAAAAACAATACTTCGAAAAAATCTCTACTTTTGATCAACATCGCTTAACAAAGTTTTCAACTTTACAATATCTATTAAAAAATCTATTTTATACTAACATGTGTAGTAAGGAAAATCTCGCTTGTCTTATTGAGGAACATATTAAAAATGAACAGTTATTTTGAAATAAGATACCTTAAAAGGACAGCACAAATAAATTACGTGCTGCTTACCTTCTACTTAGCAATATCTGTAACAGCACATGTTATAGCTAACCGATTAGTAGCAATACATGGTTTTCCTATCATTTCAGCAGGGTTTATTTATATGGCAGTATTTGTATTAACTGACGTTTTTGCAAGTTTCAATTCAAGGCGTCTTGTGATACTTATCATTTCGCTTGAAGCTATATTTAATTTATTTTTTATCGTCTACACAAATATCATAAGTCACATGCCATATCCGTCTTATTTTCACGGTGCTAATGCTTACACGGAAGTATTTAGCCCCGTAATAATACTTTATGCTGCAAATCTTGGAGGCACTTTTATAGCAGCAGTGATAGATTTATTCATTTTTTATTATCTATATAAACAACGTCAATGGATGTTTTTCTTAGCCTCGTTTTTCTCATCTATTATAACTATTTCTTGCTATACCTATGTAACCGATTATTTTGGATTCAGGCATTCATACCCAAACCATGTACTTGAACTAACATTTATTAACTTGCTAACAAACTTTATAACACTGCTATTCTATTCTATTCTAGGTCAGATTTTAGTTAATTTTATACAAAATTTCTTGAATGGCAGATCAAAATTATCTTATGTTGTTTAATTTTCTGGCCGTGTCATCGACTTCGATTTGAGGTGGATTAGCAGGGCTGCCACTACTCAGTCTGTATAAAGCATATATACCTAAACCAGCGATCAATACTCCGGCTCCATATTTGGAAACTTGGCTTGACCACGGGTGTTTTTTCTTCCTTAAATTTATTTCATTACCTTCTTCAGGATATAATTTTTTTCTATAATTCTTAATGTTGTTTGTAATTTCCAAAAACCAACATGCAATCTCAGCGCTTTGATCATAAGATTCATCCAAATCTTCCGTATACCACATACCGTTTTTTTGTTGATTTTTTATAAAGAAATCTGAAATTTTTTCTATTACGTTAAGATATTTTTCATCTCCTGTGCATTCATATAAAATAGAGGCTGCCCAAGCAATTTTATGACTAAAATTACACTCATAAACACTCTTATCGCACGATAAAGAAAAGTCAAGATAAGCTTTAGCCGCATTTAAAAATTTTTCATTCTTCATTCTCTTATAAAGAATCGCTAAGTACGCACATGGATAGCCAGTCATAAAATGTAATTGGTTTGGCTCAGTACGGCTAATAAAACAAAATGGCGCTTTTTCTTCCTTAAAATCAGTTATAAATTTACCTTGTTTATCACGTCTTAAATAAAAACCTTCCTGCAAAGCAGGTTGTTTAGCAATAGCTTTACATAAATAATCCCCTGCCGAAACAGCAATACTTATATTGCCCATTTCTAAATTTATTAATCCATGATGCGCTGTAGTTAATACATCTGTAACAGAAGATATTGATTCTACATTGTTAGTTAGAAATCCTGCTCCTGTTCCTACATTATATCGTTCAAGATACCTATATCCTGGCTGACTAACATCAGTATAACCTAACAAATTTGCTGATCTAACAATCCAACCATTTGTATAAGACCAATATTCTATATAAGCTGAATTTTTACTTTTTAAAGCATTCGTAGTTTTAAAATCCCCATCTCCAGACATAAATGATTTTTTAATGTAATTTAAAGTCTTTGCCGCCAAAGCAGGTTTTTTGGCTGCGATAAACATCATAGGAGACTTAAAATAACACGCTATGTCTTTTGCTTCATCTCCATACGACCCATCTTCTTGCTGTTTAGATTCAAGAAAAGAAACAACTTTATTTGCTGACACATAAAGTCTATTGGATAACACGTCTATATCTATTTCTTTCTGCTCTAATAGATTATCACGAGATGATATACTCATTTTATTTTTTCTCCATATCTAATAACTTGCCATAAAAAATTGTGTGATGTTAAGGTTGCGCTGCACATTTTCAATCTGATTAATAAATTCTATTGGCTTGGTTCTTTTAACAAACGCAACTATACTGCCAAGGTATAATATTTTCAAACGCAACAGCATTTTTGCGTTTAGTATGTTGCCAGATAGCTCAACACCAGCTAGTTTCACTTATGCTGAATAAAGCGTTTTAAATCCAACCACTTTTGGCACCTATTAAAACCGTCCTGTTTCTACCATTCCTTCATTTAATAAAAAATTATTATATTCTAGACTGTTTCATTATTTTTTTCACGTACGTTGTCTTTAAAATATTGCAAAAAATGGCCTTCAGCCGCTTTTTCTGCCATCCCTTTTGGTAGAAAATCATTATTTGGCATTTTTCTAAGAATGTTATTTTTTTCGTTATCCGACAAACTAGCTAACCAGATCCGATATTTTTCCTTCAAAAGATTTTTTTCTAATGCTTCAACACGCTCTGCTTCTTCTTTTTTTATCTTTAATAATTTTTCCAAAGCTTTTTCTTTTGGAGACACATAATTTTTCTCATACCAAGCGCCGCCCTTGCGTAACACTCCCATAAACACATTTAAAGGATCACTATAATTTTTAAATTTTGGGTTATGTTCCAATCCATAAGCAAAATGGTTTATTGACTCTTGTATTATTTGGGGAACGTTAAGCTGCTTGGAATAAAGCTGAGTAAGTTGAGTAATCGAGAATCCAATACTTGATAAAGTACCGTAATCTATTTCTTGCCAATCAGTAGGGAGTGTACTAGTAGTAGTATTATAAATATTATTACTACTACTATTAGGTTGATTGTTACCTATGTTGTTATCTGAAATGTTACCTAATAAACCATATTGAATATGCTGTAAATGTTTTCTTGCTTGTGCTGAAGCGGTAAGTATTTCTTTTTTAACACGTAGAAATAAATGCCCTCCTCGTGCGCGTTTACCCGAATCTCTTAAAATTAATTTCTTTTCTATGAGACGATTTAATGACGTTTTTGCGCTACCAACACTGCAATTAGCAATGACTGCTAAGTCGGTAGTCAATAGATGGCCTGTATTTAATTCTGCTCTTCCAGAACACAACTCTACCACGTGATGAAAAATTTTTTCTTGAATGCCACTCAATTTTCTAATCATTTCGATGTAGAAATCTGGCTCTAAATCGTTACTTATAGCGTTACCTAAATCGTTATCTTTTTGTTCCTTAGTTGTTACCTTAATGTTACCTAAGTGTTCTCTAATTGTTACCTGTTTGTTATCTATATGTTGCCTTTTTGTTGCCTTTATCGTTATCTTTTTGTTACCTTTATCGTTACCTAAATTAGGTTTATATGAAATAGGACTTAAGTTATTGATTTTTTTAACTTCATTTTCAAAGATTCTCATTCTTGGGTGAAGCATTGGATCGTCTGCTTCAGTAAGTGAGATGGTATGAGTAGAATCAGATAAGATATTATTATCAGTGCCCGATAAGTCCCACGGTCGATAATTGCGTTTAATAAATTTCTTTTTTAGTCTTTTTTCAGCAAGATCAGATAACTGAGGCATTTGCTGTCTCCTTAACTTAATTAAACAACTTCTTCCTCAATAATTTCTGTGGTTATTGCTGGTTCGTTTAACGTTTTCCTTCCTTGTGTAGGGAATATAGATAGTAATTCGCAGGTTAATCTATCAAAGTCTTCACGGGCTTGTAAGTTTTTGAGGCTGCTAAATAAATTTTTGTTAGTGTCTGTAATATTTGGTACTTCTTGGGAAAATTGTACGGTTGTGTTTAGTATCCTTCCTTCTAGTGAAGGGTCAGATAATAACGTAACAATGGCTTTGTCTGATAAAATAGTCTTTCCACTAAATTTGTTGAGAAATACTTTGTAAGTAATATCAGCTTTAAATCGTTTGTTGAGAGTTTCAATTTCCTGCTTTAATATTTTTAAGCCTTTTGCGCTAAATTTATCTGGATTAAGTGGTGCAAGAATGGTATCGGCATACAAACTAGCGGCTGTTACGGCCTGCCCCATAGTAGGCGGACAGTCGATGAATATAAAATCATAGTCATTTGCTATATCTTCTAATAAATTTCTATAAAGTTTATCTAAAGGCAATCGCTCATTTACAATCACATTATCTAAGATAACGTTTTCTATGCGACTAGGTAATAGATCAACTCCTTCTGAAAGGTTAATAATAGCTTCTTTTACAGTAGACTCTCCTTTTATCACATCAATTAGTACAGGAAGATTTTCAGAGTCGATTCCGCAGGCATCAGTTAGATTACCTTGCGGGTCAGCATCAATCTTTAAAACCTTTGCTCCATAACTATTAGCACAGCTTGCTACATTCTCTATGGTTGTCGTCTTACCAGTACCTCCTTTTACAATTTGTCCTACTATGACTTTATGCTGAAATTTGATATTAAATAACCGCCTTGCTTCTATATAAGTCAAGTAAAATTTATTGCCAAGTTTAGGACAAATGATATTTTTAAGTTTTAACTGCTTATGTGCTGCTTGCATAGAGATGTCCAAAAATTCAGCAGCATGAGCAATAGACATTTTAGGCTGTATTGTTAATACGTCTTTTTTATTGAGAGACATTATTTTATCCTTCCATGATCAGTTTACGATTATACGTAATTCTCATAAAAATCATAAACCATGTCAATCAAAATATAAAACGTTTTTTAATTAAAATGAAATGTTATTTATTATTTGGTATCGCTCTGCCTACCTTTTATATTATTGTTACCCAAATTGTTATCTAATATGTTACTTAATACGTTATCTAATTTGTTACCTATATGTTACCTTTAGTTTTGATTTTTATTTTTATTATTGAGGTAATTTATAGATTAATTTTTTAAAAAAATTTAGTTGTTACCTAAAACGTTATCTTTATTTGATTAAAATTTGTTTTTTATTGCGTTTTGATCAAGACATCTGGCTTAAATTTTTATTTTTTACGTTATCTATTTCGTTACCTTAATGTTACCTATTTTGTTACCTAATACGTTACCTATTATAAAGATAACAAAATAGGTAACATTAAGGTAACGAAATAGATAACAGCGAAGTTAATTTAATAATTAACAACATTAAGAAGCAGAAACTCAATTTTTTCGAATGCCTAGAAAGCTAGTAGGGTAGGGCAGTAGAGAAGAGTGCGATACGGTGCTATCAATGAAAAGGTTTCTCGAAATATCAATAAGTGGATTCCAAAAGGGATTCCCTTTGGGTGATATATTACTAATTGAGGTGCTATTAAATAAAGCAGCACCTCGCTTAACTGTTTTGTTTAGCTCGCTTTTAATATTTCTTCAAGGTCTTTTGCTTAATTAGCTTGATTATTTAAATTTATGATATGTTGTTTAACAAAATTTTTTATCTTTATGCTTTTTATTTCTTTTACTAAAAGCTTAACAACATTACCACGCCTTTTATATGTCAAATCTGCTTTTCTTTTATATATATCAATCATTTCAACACATTTCTCTGGAAAAATATAAAATAAAAAAATACTTCGCGGGGTTTCCAAAGGGGATGCCCCTTTGGTTATCAAATTTTTTTAAAATAAAGAGGGGCATGATACCCCTCTTTAGAGCAAGTGATTATCTGCAAGCGTTATTTATAAGTAACTGAATACATGTATTTTGCCATTCACCTCAATGGAAAAAAAATCGTTTATAAACCAATCACACGCCATTTTTTCGTAATCAATGTAATAGGCCAAGTAATCAGGAATATTCATGGTTTCTTCTGCAAGCGATTGAACAAAATCAATTTCTGTATCAAATTCCCCCATATAACACTCTTCCAATAACTGCTTAGCGTTTCCTATATCACCTCCCATGTAGCGCAGTACCCCTGCGCCTGATTCGCCATGCTCTACGATAAGTGCAGCTATTTCTGAAACGGTTTCAAAGGGAGTTGATTCCCCAATGGAAACACCACCAAAATCTTCATAGCCGTGTATTGCCCATTCTTCCGCGTGAGGCATAGGGCTTCTTGCTAGCATTTCTTTAACAGCCTGATGCAAGCGTTCTGTATCTTGATTAGCCTCTATCCATTGACCATGTAAATAACCATTGTTGTAAGCAGCTAAACAGGCCACATAAATCTTAGGTTCTAATTTATTCATTGTTTTTTCTCCTAGTTGTTAATAAAGGGTTGCGCATGCAACCCTGACTAGGCAAACGCCGATGAGTGTAACGAGTCAGGCGGGGTGAGAGCAGTCAAGGACAACCGATGCCGAGGGTGACCACCCCAATACTGTTCACTTAAGGAAATTAATTAGCTATGCTTTTAAGCTCCTAAAATATCAAAGAGGGCAGTTTCAATGAAAAATAAAAAAAAGCTCCTAAAATATCAAAGAGGGCAGTTTCAATGAAAAATAAAAAAAGCTCTAAATATTATTCTATTTATTTACAAGCTGTTTATCGCTTCAATCTAATAACCTTTAATGAGATTTTTAGCATAGATAACATCGATGAGATTTTGTTAAATACAGGTCGGACAAACAAAAGAAATCGTCAGTTACCTGCTTCATTAATTGTATACTATGTGATTGCGATGGCGCTATTTATGCAGCAAAATTCAAAAGAAGTTTTACGCTGCTTATTAAATGGATTACGTAACGCTTATGGACATGAACATATTAAAATTCCCTGTAAAGCAGCTATTTCTAAAGCACGCAGCCGATTGAGTTACGAACCTCTAAAAGTATTGTATGAAACTTATGTTACTCCTATTGCCCAACCATCTTCTAAGGGTGCCTGGTACAAGCAATGGCGCATTGTATGTTTAGATGGAAGTACATTAGAAATTCCTGATGAAAAAACTAATAAAGAAGTGTTTAGCACTCCTTCGACTTTTAATAACTATTATCCTTTCCCTCAAATACGATTTGTTTCCCTTGTAGAAGCGGGCACGCATGTTTTATTTGGAGCTCAGATGTCAGGTTATAAAACTGGCGAAATAGCTTTAGCACAACAAGTCATAAATAAACTGAATCAAACGATGCTTTGCATAGCAGACAGGGGTATTTTTAGTTATTCGCTTTGGAAGCAGGCATGTGATCTTGGTGCTGCTCTTTTATGGCGTGCTAGACGAGACATCATACTACCCATTGAAAAAGTTTTATCCGATGGTTCTTATTTAAGCACGTTTTCTACTTATCGAATGAAACGTAAAAATGAGAGTAAAAGAGTACGCGTTATAGAATATTTAATCACGGGGATTGAGAACAAAGAACCCTCTCTTTATCGATTAGTAACTACTATTCTTGATCCTCACTTAGCACCTGCTGACGAACTAGCTCAGCTTTATCAGGAGCGATGGGAAATCGAAAATGCTTTTGATGAGTTAAAAACACATTTACGGGGAAAAGGAGTATGCTTACGGAGTAAGACACCCAATTTAATTAAACAAGAATTTTATGGTTTAATGCTTGCGCATTTTACAGTACGCAGATTAATTCACAAGGCGGCGCTTTATATAGACGAAGACCCTGACCAATTGTCCTTTACGCATAGCTTGCAAGTTATCCGACGTAATTTGCTGCAAGCTAAGGCATTTTCCCCCTCAAAAGAATCTTCATTTTTATACTGCATTAATCCTAGAAGTTTTAGAAGAACGAGTAGTGACGAGCCGTGGAAAACTGAGACACAGAGGTATAAAAAGACCACGGACACGCTTTCCTAGAAAACAAAAAATATTTTTATCTTATTATCCTGTTGTTACTTTACTTAGGCGTTAAATTTAAAATTATAAAACTAAATTAATGAGGTAATTTTCGTTGAATTATCAATTTAAAAAAATTCAGCGGATCTAAGGATTATCATTAAACACGTATGAAACTTCGCATACACTTATTCCATAAAAAACAATCCAGCTTTCACAGATAAGCAAAAATAATAAAGGAAGCGTTTATTAAAAATGAAATGATTTTTTAAGCGTTATATTACCGCTAATTGCAATATGTTGATTTCATCGCAGATTAAAAAAATGAAAAACGTAACGTTTGAGCAGCTCATATTACTAGGAAGTAAATCTTTATAGTTAAGTACTCTCCCGCTATAAATATAGTAAGAACATAGGACATGCCTGAAATAATTCAATTTTACAGTTTTTTTAAGTGAACAGTATTG
>JAJONP010000157.1 GCA_021323555.1 Gammaproteobacteria bacterium
TTAATTTGCACTTTTTTAACAGATTTCTTTCCTGATTTAGAAGAAGCTTTTCTAGCAGCCATCGTTTATTCCTCTTTAAAGTCAAAATGATGCAATACATACAATAACATATCGTAGTAATTATGCGAGGTATTTTTTGCAAAAAAACCTTATTTTTTCATTTATTTCACTCGCACGGGAAATTCATATTTTTTATAAGTTAATTGTAGTTAATTACTTGCTTGTTTTTAAACATTCCTATATAATTCGACATCTTTTTTTAGTCTTAAGGCATGTTTTATAGTCACAGCTTACAGTAGGAGTCTGATGAAAACTTATAATGCAACAAATGAAACAGCACAGCATGGTTGGTACACTGTTGATGCTGCAGGTAAAACATTGGGTCGGCTAGCGAGCCATATTGCAATTCGTTTGCGTGGAAAGCATAAACCAGAATTTACACCGAATGTGGATACGGGTGATTTTATTATTGTGTTGAATGCAAGCCAGATAAAAATCACGGGTAAAAAAGCTTCTGATAAAATTTATCATCGTCATTCAGGTTATCCTGGCGGGCTTAAAAAAACGACTTTTGAAAAATTGTTAGCGAAGCACCCAGCACGGGTGATTGAGCTTGCAGTAAAAGGCATGCTACCTAAGAATCCTTTGGGTCGTGCAGTCTATCGTAAATTAAAGGTATATGCCGGATCTGAACATCCACATACCGCACAACAACCCCAAAAATTAGATTTTGATACGGAATAAAATACTATGGTAGAAGAAGTTTATTGTGGTACTGGTCGTCGTAAAACATCAACAGCACGTGTTTATCTGAGACCTGGTAAAGGTGATATTATTATTAACCAGAGTACGTTAGATAAATATTTTGGCCGTCAGACAGCCCGTATGATTGTTCGCCAGCCATTAGAAGTGACGGGCTTGCAAAATAAATTTGATATTACTGTGACGGTATCAGGTGGTGGAGCCAGTGGGCAGGCAGGTGCTATTCGACATGGTATTTCACGGGCATTACTAAAATATGATGAAGGTGATGAAGGAAGTGGGAGTGGTGCATTCTTGCTTCGTAAGAGGTTGCGTGAAGCAGGCTTATTGACCCGTGATGCTAGAGAAGTGGAGCGTAAAAAAGTAGGACGGCACGGGGCGCGTAAAGGTACCCAATATTCTAAGCGTTAAAATTTAGACTTTAGTAGGCGATAGGGCGCAATCGAAAATTGCTTATTGCTTATTATATAGGCTCGCAGCGAATAAATGATTGGTGGAAAAAAATCGAGAGTGTATATCAAAATACATGACTGAGATAGGCAAGTTTTTTAACAACGCCAAAGATCCATTCGTAAAGAGTGAATGAAGTAAGCGTTTGCGGGGTGGATGCCGCTATAAGTTGGGGGATCGTCTAGTGGTAGGACAACGGACTCTGACTCCGTTTACCTAGGTTCGAATCCTAGTCCCCCAGCCAGTACAAGGCTATTCCAAATAAGAGATAAGAAGCTGTTCATAATCTCGCTAGGGCGAATAATGGGAAACGGCGATTTTTGAGAACGGTAAGACAGCCTACATAGAAATATGTGAGCAACGGATCGCAGAGGCCTGCTGCTTTCCAGCCGACATAGTAGAGATTATGAATAGACACTAAAGAGACTATTATATCTATAGAGATAAGTATGAGTGGGGGTGTTTGAATGGCAGTGGTTGCTAATAGACGATCAGTAATGACTTTGTACTCAGGGTCATTAGATATATCAAGCCATGAAGTCAGGATAGTATTGGCCGAAAAAGGCGTTTCTGTTGAGGTTATTAATACAGATGCGAGTGATACAGATAAGTTAGAAGACTTGCACGAACTGAACCCTTATGGCACTGTGCCTACTTTAGTGGATCGTGATCTTATTTTATATAAATCTAATATTATTATGGAATATTTGGATGAGCGTTTTCCACATCCTCCTTTAATGCCTGTTTATCCTGTTGCGCGTGCTAAATCACGTTTGATGATTTATCGTATTGAACGTGAATGGGGCGGGCTAGTTCATCAACTGGAACATGGGCAAGAGACAGAAGATCGAGCTGCTGCTGCCAAAGAGTTACGTAATTATCTTATTCAATTAGCCCCTGTCTTTAATAGTGCTACTTATTTTCTAAATGACGATTTTTCTTTGGTGGATTGTTGCATTGCGCCTATTTTATGGCGTTTACCTTTTTGGGGTATTACGTTGCCACCCGAAGCAAAAGCAATTAATAAATATGCTGAGCGTATTTTTTCACGCGACTCATTTCAGGCAAGTTTAACAGAAGCAGAACAAGATTTAAGAAAACACACAGAAATGGCATAGGAGATATATGGATGTTGTCAAATAAACCTTATTTGATTCGTGCTTTTTATCAATGGATCGTTGATAGTGCTTGTACGCCTTATCTTGTAGTCAACGCTGATTATCCGGGTTGCTATGTTCCGACTGAGTATATTGAGAATGGCCAAATTACTTTAAATGTATCGCCATCGGCGGTCCGCGATATGAATATGGCAAACGATTTAATAGAGTTTAAAGCCTCTTTTGCTGGTGTAGTGTATATGATTTCAGTTCCTGTAAAAGCTGTTCTGGGTATTTATGCCAGTGAAAATCAGCAAGGTATGTTTTTTGATTATGAAGATATTCTTGAAGGCGAAGGAGAAAATGCTTCTAATGAAATAAGTAGTGGGTTTCCTCTAGCAACAGAGAAGGGTGAAAATAAAACTCAAGATAAAAGTAAACCTTATCTCAGAATAGTAGATTAAGTGAGAACGTCTGATTTTTTATTTATCTAAAATCCTAGTGCGGTTGCCTTGCTTATCCACGCAACAATGCCTTATTAGCGTGAACGGTTACGCCAACTGAGCTTAGCTTATCATGCTTACAGCGCCATCAACACGTGTGAGTCCGAAGTTAATTCACGATAAATATTATCTAGCTGTTCACGGCTATTGACATAGAGTGCAGCAGTGAGTGCAAGATATTTTCCATTAGTGCTTGCGCGCTGTTGTAATGCGCTTTCGGGTAAATCTGGCAAATGTTTTCGGATCAAGGCAAGCACTATGGGCTGAAATTCTTTTGAAGCCAGCCCAAATATTTTAATATTGAATTCGCAAGGAAAGACGAGCGGTTCACCCATTATTAGCTTTCTGATTTGAATGTGAAAAAAATCTATTATAGCTGTAGCTCGCTGAATCAACGATACCGCGCCATAGGCTGCCTTTTCCATTGTTCTCAAGGGCAACTAGTGGCCGTGAGGCGATGATTTGATTATTTAATACAATATTAATCGCGCCATATGGCCGGCCTTTAATGATAGGGGCTTTTAGAGATGGATTTAATTGAATATTTGCCTGAAGATTTTTAGATTGCCCTATAGGAAACGTGACATATAATGCATTATTTAAACCTAACGCAGTGTCTTTGCTTGTACCTTTCCATATACGTGCACGTGTTAATTGAGTGCCTGCATTATAAAGTTTGCGAGTTTCAAAAAAGCGATAGCCATAAGTTAATAAACGAATAGAATCTTCTGTGCGTGTTTGGTCATTGGGGGCACCCATGATAACGCTAATCAGACGCATCCCGTCTTTTATACTTGATGCAACTAGGCAATAGCCCGCATCTTCAGTATGGCCTGTTTTTAAGCCATCCGCATATTGGTAATGCCATAGTAAGCGATTGCGATTTGATTGGTGAATATGGTTGTAGGTAAACGATTTTTCAGAAAATAATTTATAGTCTTCTGGATAAGTTTGTGTAATATTTTGTGCGAGCAGGGCTAGATCACGTGCGGTAGAGTAATGATTGGGATTAGGCAGCCCTGTGCTATCCATAAAATGACTATTGTTCATCCCCATCGCTTTTGCTTGCGCATTCATGATATTAGTAAATGTTTCTTCAGTGCCTGCCACATGTTCTGCCATGGCAACGGTTGCATCATTACCTGAATCAACAATAATGCCTTGGAGTAAATCTTTGACGGATACTTCATCACCTGCCTTAATAAACATACGTGAACCGGTTGTTTTCCAAGCTTTTGTACTGATGCGTACCTTGTCATCAGGATGGATGCTGCCATTTTTGAGCGCGCCTGAGATGACATAAAGTGACATGAGCTTTGTTAAACTGGCGGGCGCTAAATGGGTGTCAGCGTTTTTTTCTGCTAATACTTTTCCACTGTTGGCATCAATTAAAATATAGGCTTTTGCATCAATATTAGGTGTTCCTGGTGTGAAAAGCACTTGTTGGGGTTGCGTGGGAATCGGGATGACTGTATCAGCCGCAGCTATAGCAACAGTCATAATAAATTGAGCAAGTAAACCCACAAATAGTAATGTATATCCTTTCATAATATCCTCAATATCAAGATGGTTAGCAATATTTTCTTATTATCTACTTGATAAGCAGATAATGATAGGTATACTTCAAAAGGTATACTTGATTCACGAGTATATTAAATAATAATTT
>JAJONP010000030.1 GCA_021323555.1 Gammaproteobacteria bacterium
GTTATTATTATCGGTGGTGTTTTGACGTTTGGCAGTACTGTCTATTACTGTGCGATGTCTAATCGTAAACAAAGTGCTTCTGTGCATCAAGATGATAACCATCAAGAGAGTATGTCCTCTGTGTGTTGTGGCTGCTTATACAGAGTTATTGGAGTAAGCCAACGGCCTTCACCTAAGGAACTAGATGAAAGAACTCATGGTGCTTCTCGTCCCCAAAGCGCATCTAGCTCTCCGCAGGTTCCAGCCGATGGAGAACGTTTGCACGCGACAAATAGAGGAATCCTCTAAAAATAGGGCTCAGAATTCACGGAAGCTTAGTGATATTTTTATAATATTGTATTAATCCCTGCGTTGAAGAATCGTGCGAAGCAGGGGAAGAGACATCTTCCGATTGCAATTCTGCCAAAATAGGCGGCAATAAATTTTTTCCTAACTCAACTCCCCATTGGTCAAACGAGTTAATACCCCAAATAACGCCTTGAACAAATATTTTATGCTCATACAGAGCCAATAATGCACCTAGATTATAAGGCGTTAATCGATGCAAAAATATTATATTACTCGGGCGATTACCAGGAATCATTTTATGTTTAGCGAGATGCTCCCGTTCCGTGTCTGAAAGACTTTCCCCCGACAATTCTTCCAAGGCTTCCTGATAAGATTTGCCGCGCATTAAAGCTTTTGCTTGACTTAACCCACTACTCATCAAAATAGCATGGTGATGATCTAACTCATTTTTTTCTTTCCCAACTAAAACAAAATCCACAGGAATTAAATGTTGGCCTTGATGAAATAATTGATGAAACGCATGTTGTCCATTACAACCTTGCTCTCCCAAAATGACAGGCCCTGTTAAAAAATCAACGGCCTCACCTTGCTGCGTCATACTCTTTCCATTGCTTTCCATATCCAATTGCTGTAAATGCAAACGCAAGTAACGTAAACGATGCGTGTAAGGGACAATGGCATGATGTGCCGAGCCAAAAAAATTAATATACCAAATACCTAATAATGCCATCAAAACAGGAATATTTTGATTAAATTCACTATAACGAAAATGCTGATCCATTGCGTGACCACCTGCCAGAAATTCTAAAAAACGATCCATCCCGATCATTAAAGCTAAGGGCAATCCAATCGCTGACCAAATAGAATAACGACCACCGACCCATTCCCATAATGTAAATATATTTTCGTTGGGTATGCCAAATTGCAGAGCTTTTTCTGTTGCGGCTGTAATAGCAATAAAATGAGAAGTGACATTCATTGTTTTCATTTGTGCTTGTAACCACTGACGTATTGTTTCCGCATGTGTCATAGTTTCTAATGTCGAAAATGATTTAGATGAAATAATAAATAAAGTGCTTTCAGGGTTAATTTTTTTTAATACATCATTCAGATGCGCGCTATCAATATTCGAAATAAAATGACAATGTAAATCTGCTTGGGCAAAATCCGCAAGTGCTGCCGTTGTCATCAAGGGACCTAAATGCGAACCCCCAATACCAATATTTACAATATCTGTTATGGATTTCCCCGTAGCGCCTTTCCAAATTTTATTTCGAACCTTTTCTGTAAAAGCACGCATTTTATTTAAAGTCGTTTGTATATCCAAATTAATATTTTGACCATTCAAATAAATAGCTTCTGTTTGAGGTGCGCGTAGTGCTGTATGGAGTGCAGGGCGTTTTTCTGTACTATTGACTATTTGTCCAGAAAACAAATCTTCTATTTTTTGCTTTAGACAAGAAGCATCTGCCAATTTATTTAATAAATGAAGGGTTTCGGGAGTGATTCGATTTTTTGAATAATCAAACAATATTTCTTCAAAAATGAAGGAAAAACGGGAAAACCGTTCAGGGTCAGCTTTAAACCACTCGTGCATCTGACAAGATGCAATCGCTTGCTGATGCGCTTTTAATGCTTGCCATTCAGGTTGTTCAGTCAGTTTTTTCATGGGGCTAGGATACCTGATTTTTAGGATAGGGTGTAGGGGCAAGGGAAGTTCACGACAAGGATTGCGTTCGTCCCTATAACCAGAGTAATATGAAAAACACTATTGTGTGTGTCATGTAAAGGTGCTTAGCATGGAAGAGCTATTCCAACGTCTCGATCAGCGTATTCGTACACTGCTGCAGAAATTTGAACATGTACAAAAAAGTAAATTGTCACTTATTCATGATAAAGAACAGCTGCTGGCCAAACAGAAAGACATCACCGCACAGATCGAGACGATGATTACGCAGCTTAAATCAATGGAGGGATTGTTGTAATGGTTGGTCAAATGGAAAAGGCATCCATAGAAATTTTAGGAAAAAATTATCAAGTCCATTGCCCTGCAGCAGAAATCAATGCATTGCAACGGTCAGCGAAATATCTGGAAGCAAAAATGAGGGTTATGCGCGAGTCAGGCGTATTGAATATGGATAAAGTTGCAATTATCACTGCGCTAAATATTGTGCATCAGCTAATGACGCTTGAGCAACAAAAGAACCAACAGATGGAAATATTGCATCGGCGTTTAGCGAGTTTACAAAGTAAAATAGAAAGCGCTTTAATGATGGAATAATCTTTTGCAAACCAAAGAAGAAATGAGAAAAACGGTACTTACAAAGCGCCGAGCGATTACTAAAGATACACGCGCAAAGGCCGCTAATGCAGGGTCAAGATTATTACTAGCCCATCCTGTATTTACCGCTAGCCAACATGTCGCATGTTACCTAGGTCAAATAGATGAATTTGACTGTATGCCTATTATTGAAGCCATTTGGCAACTAGGCAAAAAATGCTATTTGCCTATACTTCCTTCACACCAGGAAAAAACATTGAAATTCGCCGCTTACCAAGTTGATACTTTATTGCAACGTAATAAATATCATATTTTTGAACCCGTCAATAGCGAAACTATTACACCTGAAAAACTTGATTTAGTCATCGTTCCCTTAGTCGCTTTTGATTTACACGGCCATCGCATTGGGATGGGAGGCGGGTACTATGATAGGACCTTTGCTTTTAAACAAAAAACTGCTTTTATCACACAGCCTTACTTATTAGGATTAGCCTATGAGTTACAAAAACTACCTGCATTGCCTTATGATCCGTGGGATGTTTTACTTCAGGGCATTATAACGGAAGAAAAATTATATGATATTACGCCTTTGCCATTTCAATAGTGTTTCCAAAAATTCCTGGTTCAATACTCGATGCCATCACTGCTCGATTTTTAACAGCGAGACCCAATATTATTAAACTAAAAATACCAATGACTAAAAAATCCCAACCGAAAGGAATAATATTTTTTCCGCCAAACGCACCTAGATAAGAAATTAACACTAATCCCGATAAATAAGGCATGACCCAAATTGCTGATTTTAATCCTAACGCTATCCCCAAACGACCACGCAGCATAGCGAAAATAAAAACAATCCCTCCCAGGCTCATTGCAATTGCTAATTTATAAATGGTTTCCCAGCCTGTCCAATAACTCAGTAAATTACAAAAATAAAATGCGAGAGGGCAAATAAGATAAGCCGCTGGCAATCGAAAACGGCGTTTTTGCTGTGGCAATTCTAATCGCATACATAATAAAGCAATAGGGCCCATGGCATAAGACAATACCATGCCGGACACTAAAAAACTCACCATGGCTTGCCAGCCTGGCAAGGGTAAAAACAATAGCATCCCTAATATAAAATTGGCTCCAATCGCTGCTACAGGAAAATTTTGCTTATTTAAGTGAGATAACCACTGCGGCAAATAACCCATTCGACTCATCGCATATAAAATACGCGCTGTTGATGTGACATAAATTAATGCAGCGCCAGAGGGCGAGACTACTGCATCCATATATAATAATTTGACTAACCATACCAAACCCAATGCTGCTGCTAACCCTGCAAAAGGTCCAATGTCCCCCACAAAACTTAAATGGTTCCAGCCATGGGCTAGCAAAGATGGATCAAGAGCACCGATAAAAGCAAATTGCAGCCCCAGATATAATAATAAACAGCATACAACAGACCCCACGATAGCAAGAGGGATTGCAATGGGGAGATGAGTTGCCTCCCCTGCTAATTCCACTCCATGTTTAAATCCGGTAAAAGCAAACGCAACGCCTCCCGATGCAACGGCTGTTAAAATAGCTTGCCAGCCTGTGATAGAAAAAGGAAGCGTAGTCAACCCTCTAAAATTAGAGGTATTAAATTGCGTATGAATCAATGCTAGCACTGTTAAAATAATCACAGCTATTTTAAATATGAATAAAATAAAATTAAATCGGACCAAGCCCTTATAACTCGCAATATTAATAACACAAAAAGAAAACATTAATATAATAGCCCAGAGATAGCCTATTCCTGTGAGTGTTGACACGCCGTTTTTTGCATAAGCGAGTGATGTGAAATAAGTAGAGGCATATTGCAAGATGGCTTGTACTTCAATAGGTGCCATTGTTAAAGCAGATAACCAAGCAATCCAACCTAAAATAAAACTGGTAAAAGCTCCATGACTCAGTTGCGGAATTTGAGCTGTACCACCCGCCACTGGAAATAAAACAGAGACTTCAGCAAATGTTAAAGCGATTAATACAGTCGCTAGCCCGCCAAGCAACCACGCAATCAATGCACCCGCACCTGCTATTTTAGCTGCGTATAAAGGCGCAAATAGCCAGGCGGAGCCGACCATGCCATTGATGCTTAACATGAGTAAGTTCACAGGAGTGAAACGACGATGCAGTGCGATCATAACAAGTATCTTCCTAATATTTGTTCAGAGCTATTTCAGTTCTTTCAAACCCATTCATATATTTCAGTCAAAAGCGGGCTGCACTCCTGACACTTTACACCACATTTCGGCGTTTTCAAACATTGTCGAACTTTACCTTTACGAATCCAATGTGCCAACATTTGACGTAGCAACATCGAATCACAATTAAAATAGGTGCAAAGACTGGATAGACTTGCCATTTTTACTTCTGATAAATAGCGTTTAATTTCAAGCAAGCTCATAATGATCTC
Organism: Gammaproteobacteria bacterium; assembly: GCA_021323555.1. Next base: position 5,016 of record JAJONP010000030.1, read on the forward strand.
GCATAAGATTTTTTACCTCCAGCCTACCTGCATACATTCGCATTCCATATATTACCATTAAAAAAATGCTGACTATACTCAATACCCACAAGAACGATGCCGTAGGATGCTGAGCCCAAGTCGCCAGTTGATAAAAAATGACTGCTGCGCCATACGCAACACCTGTTGTCCAACACACTGAAAACATCGTCCATCCACGACCCATTTCATTCCACATGGCCGCGGTTGTTGATACGCAGGGAACATATAACAATATAAATAAAAGATAGGCGATTGCACCCGCTTGTCCATCAAATTGTTGTGCCATGACACCATAAACTCCTTGAGATAAGCTCGCCAAGTGCCCTACCTGGCTATATAAGGCATTCAACGTACCAATCACCACTTCTTTCGCTAATACGCCCGTCAATAAACCCACCGTTGCAGGCCAATTTTCTTGATGAATCCCCATGGGTGAAAAAATAGGTGTCAAGGCCCGCCCCAAGGTAGCTAAAAGCGAATGCGCATCACCGCCATTCCCTAATAGACCCAGCAACATACAAACAGGCACAATTAATTTTCCCGCACGCCAGATAAATCCCTTTAAGCGCTGCCAGGCATGCAGTCCTACAGTACGCATCCGAGGGAAATGATAAGCAGGCAGTTCCATTAACAAAGGCGCGGATATACCTTGTAATACTGTTTTACGCAATAACAATCCCGTCAATAGAGCGGCTGCTATTCCAATTAAATAGAGCATAAACACAATATTTTGGCCGCCCACAGGAAAAAAAGCAGCGACAAAAACCGCATAAATCGCTAAGCGTGCGCCACAAGACATGAAAGGACTCATCATCACAGTAAGAATCCGGTCCCGTTTATTTTCCAATGTGCGCGCCGCCATTACCGCAGGCACATTACAACCAAAACCGACAATTAAAGGCACAAATGATTTTCCAGGCAATCCTAATACCCGCATTAAACGATCAACCACAAAGGCAGCGCGGCTCATATAGCCTGAATCTTCTAAAAAAGCGAGAAATAAAAATAAAGTACCCATCACGGGAATAAAAGTCACGGTTGTATTAATTCCTTTGCCTACCCCATTCGCCAATAATGTAATCAGCCAACTCGGTGCATGAAGCTGAGCTAAGCTATGTCCCATACCTTCTACAAAAATAGTATGACTACTGAGATCAAAAAAATCTTGGAATGCTCCACCTATATTGATAGAAAATAAAAACATGCAATACATCACGCTTAAAAAAATAGGAATCCCCAGGACGCGATGCAACACAAAACGATCAATAAAAGATGTCACTGTTGTTTGCTGTTCTGTCGAGGTCAGAACACAACGCGATAAAAAATCATGAATAAATGTATAACGCGCATCGGCCAATAAAATATCACTGTCTTCGCCTAAAACAGAATGAATATCTTTTTGGTAATGAGATATTTTTTCCAAAAGTGCTGATGGTACAAATTGACGGGCAAATATATCGTCCTCTAATAATCGCAGTGCCAACCATTGATTTTCCAATGGAAATTCAACAGGAATATCGCGAGCGATTTCATTGGCTGTATTTAAAATAAAATCAGGATAAGGCATTCTAAACGGATGCCGAGGTTGATGAAGGTCGATGGAAGAAATTATTTTTTTTAATTCACGAATGCCTTTATTTTTATTAGCTTCCAGCATGACGACAGGACAATTCAATTCCTGAGAAAATTTTTCGACTAAAATTTTAATTTTTTTTGAACGCGCCACATCCATCATATTCAGCGCAAGAATTACAGGTACACGCATTTCGAGGAGTTGCAGTGTTAAATATAAGCTACGTTCCAGTTGGCTTGCATCTAAAATATTAACGATAACATCGGAATGACTTTTTAAAATATAATCACAAGCAATGCTTTCATCAATAGAAGATTCTTCCGACACACGAGTCAAAGAGTAAACCCCTGGCAAATCCACCACTTCAATTGTTTTTTCCTGCCATTCAAAAAAACCACTTTTGCGCTCAACCGTCACCCCAGGCCAATTCCCCACACGCTGCTGCTTGCCTGTCAACGCATTAAAAACCGTGCTTTTACCACAATTAGGATTTCCGATGAGACCCACCATCATCGCACTCATGCAAGTACCTCTTCTAATTGCAAAACAGCCGCTTCATTTTTACGCAAAACTAAAGCAAAACCTCGTACAAATATTTCTATCGGATCACCTAAAGGCGCTATTCGAGTTACGGTCAGCTCAGTGCCTGGAATTAATCCCATAGAAACAAGACATTGGCGGTAAGATTTATCCCCTTTCCCAAACCTCACAACACGTGCTTTATCACCGATTTTCATGTCTTTTAGCTGCATGTTAGCCTGCAATAGCAAATAAGGCCTAGTATCCTCCGTAAGCATTATCTTTGTCAATGCAATTGAGAATTATTATCATTTAGAAAGAGCTTTTTATGGACAACTCCTATTAAAATGGATTATACTCGCGCCTAATTAAGTCATATATGAGTAAAGACCTCTCCATGTTTAGCCGCTTTAAAAACTGGTTAAAAAAATCGGGTGTTAAATATGTCCGCATAAATGGTCAGCGCCCTTTGGAAGGGCAAGAAATGATTGATTCCTTGACTCCTTGGGACCCAGTGATTGAGCATCCCGAATATCCGTTGGCGAGGATTTATCGAGAAAGTTTCTGGACAGGTATTAAAGATACTTTTAACGTTTTGGTGGGTAATCATCACGATATTGGATGGAGCGGGAAAAGCCGAAAAGGTGTTTTAGATTTGCTTATTTTCCCTGTGATTGGCCGTCGATTGATGAGATTTACTGATAATAATCTTGAAGACCATATGTTTCTTTCTCTTATGGTTGGAAGCATAGGCATTATATTTGAAATGTCTCGTATAATGTTAGGAGGTTTATTAACACTTGCACTGACCCCCGTTGTAGCTATTGTCCATGCCTGGGCTTATTTTGAAAACAAAAAACTGAAAGAAAATCTTCTTTATTTAAAAGTAATAACAATACCAAGCGGAGACAGTAAGGTGTTTGGCGAAGGTACATTACCACTCTGCTTATTGGAAAGAGCTTTCCTGATTGAGGTGGTTAAAGAAATGGTAAAAGAACCAGTTGCAGCGAGAGCAGAAGCGAAAGAGGAAGAGCATAAAGAAGGTGTTCCTTTAGAGGGGTGCTACTTAAGTTTCGGCGGTAAATCGATTAATGACCCATTTATTAATGGCTTACCTCCGGATATTAAGCGTCAGGATATTTGGTTGGCTGTAGCGAGAATAAATGAAAGGAACGTTAAACCAATCGAAGCATTATTAGCTACGAATACAGGTAATATTCTTAATAAATTGAAGCAAGAAGACCTTCAAAAACTTCAACAATATGTGAAAAACCCCCATGAAAAACCGGTTAGAGAAATGTTTTGTAGGGGAGCGCTTCCAGTAAAAGATGGAAATACTTCAAGCTCACTTTCTGAATTTTTTCATAATGAAATATACGACAAAAACCTGGTTCACTTAGTTTTTGATATGGCAGGAATAGCAAATGAACAACCACAGAAAATATCAAGAAATTAGAAATAATTATAAAATTTTTTTTATTGATACCCATTTGTCTCTCTGTCATACTAGGTTTCTTTTTTGTCTTATTTAATAAAACATCCAGCTTTCGGTAACCTTCCATGACAAAATTAGTACGCTTTGACTGGGCCATTAAATATTTACTTAAAAATAAAGCTAACTTTGATGTGTTAGAAGGTTTTCTGTCAGAACTCTTAAAAACATCGATTTGTATTGAAAGCGTGCTTGAATCGGAAAGTAATAAAGACAAAGCAGATGATAAATTTAATCGTGTGGATTTATTAGTAAGAACAGAAGAAGGGAAGCACGTCATCATTGAAGTACAATGTTCAAGCCAGTGGGATTATCTTAGCCGAGTGCTTTACGGTGCCTCTAAAGCAGTCTGTGAGTATATGCGAGAAGGCGATGCGTATAAGACGGTCAGGAAAGTGATTTCTGTCAGCATTGTATTTTTTAATTTGGGAGAAGGAAAAGACTATCTTTACAAAGGCAGTACAGTTTTTAAGGGCTTGCATTACCAAGATACGTTAAGCTTAAATGCGCAAGAGAAAGCGATCTATGGACAGCCAAACAATGCCATAGAAACACCTGAAGCAATTTTCCCAGAATATTACATTATCAAAGTCATGGCGTTCCAAGAAAAAGTGAGGGATAAGTTTGATGAATGGGTGTATTTTTTGAAACACGGAAAAATTGAAAAAGAATTCGAGGCGCAAGGGATACAGATGGCGGCAAAAAAGCTCGATATTTTATCGTTAAGCGAGCAAGAACGTGGAGTTTATGAAAAATATCAGGAAGGGCTGCATGATGAAGCCAGCTTGACAGATATGATTAGTATAAGCAAAGAGGAAGGACGAGCTGAAGGACATGCAGAAGGCTTAGCTGAAGGCATAGAGAAAGGTGAATTAAATATTAAATATCGTCTGGCGCGTAAATTATTAGAAAAAAATATTCCTTTATCAGAGATTGCTATGTTAACAGAATTGTCGGTCGATGAGATTGCAGCGTTAAAAGAATTAATGTAATTTATTTTCTATTAATGTAATCGAAAATTATTATTTAGAAAGATTTTTTATAGATAAATAATAACCAGATAGATCATACTCGCACCTCATTAATAATTATTACAAGTACAAAGAGGCTTTCATGAGCAGCAGTTTTAAAAATTGGTTAAAAAAATCAGGCATTAAATACTCTCTTGCAAGGGGACGTTCTTTTCAGGGACAAGAAATGATTGACTCTCTGGATCCTTTGGATAGAGTTATTGAACATCCAAAATATCGTCTCGCGAGAATTTACCGAGACGATATCTGGACAGGTATTATAGACACCTATCACGTTTTGTTGGGTAATCATTATGATTTGTATCTCACGGGAGGAGGACGAAAAGGCGTTTTAGATTTACTTATTTTTCCTGTGATTAGTCGGCGTTTAATAGGGTTTGCTTATGCTAACGAGTATCATATTTCTCTTTCTCTTTTTGCTGGAATAATAGGATATGTGCTTGAAATACCACGTGGTTTATTAGCCATTTCATTAACACTTGCTTTAAGTCCAGTCGTAGCCTTTGTCCATGGGTGTGCTTATTCTAAAAAGAAAAAATTGAGAGAAAATCTTCATCGTTTAAAGATAGCAAAAACAGAGATTTTAATTGTTCCACCACCTGTGTGGGCACCAAATTTACTAGGATATGACCACATGCTGCCACTCTGCTTATTTGAAGGAGCTGCTATTGAATTAGTTGATAAAACACAAATATCAAGCAGAGTGGGAGTAGAACTGGGCCCAACATCAGAGGAGGGAGCAGAACAGGAATCTAAAGAAAGTGTTCCTCAAGAAGATGTTTATTTGGAAGATGATGATGCGTGCTACTACTTAGCTGTTACTCAGGAATGGGGATATAAAAGGCGTTTTTTAGCGAATATAAATGAAGAAAATGCAAATGTGATCGGAGCATTATTAGCTACAAATACAGGTAATATCCTTAATAAGTTGAAGCAAGAAGACCTTCCCCGACTTCAACAATGGATAAAAGAGCCTCCTACTAAAAGAGCAGCTAGAAAAGCATTGTGCATGGGAGCGCTCCCACCAAAAAATGCAAATGCTCCAAGCACGCTTTCTCACTTGTTTAATGATCCCCAATACGACAAAAACCTGGTCCACTTGGTTTTTGATATGGCAGGGATAGCGCCGCCTTCAAAAACTAATATCCAAGAGCCAGGTAGAGCTGCCAGGGCATCTGTAATGAGCTAACTATGAAGGAAAGCCACTGAGTGTCCACCCCGTCATTGGAATGACGGGGTGGGGGACCACAGGGCTAGGGGAATAAATTAATCCCCAATTTCTTCTTCCATAGCGCTTTTTAATTTTTTAAGCGCATGGTTTTCTATTTGTCGAACACGTTCTGCAGAGATTTGATATTGATCTGCTAATTCTTGCAAGGTTGCTTTTTCTTCATTTAACCAGCGAGCTGCGAGAATAGCCTGACTGCGTTCATCAAGCTGGCCTAATACCTGGTGCAACGCTGCACTGGATTGTTCTGCCCAATGATCATTTTCAAAAAGTTCTGAAGGACTGTAGCGGCGGTCTTCTAAGTATGCTGCAGGAGCAGCTGAGGAAGTATACGTATTTTCGTCTTCTTCATCAGGATGGCCATCAAATGAAGTGTCTGCATTATTCAAGCGCATTTCCATTTCGCGAACGGCTTCAGGCTTGACACCCAGGTCATTTGCAACGGCATTAATTTCTTCATTCGTACACCAACCCAAGCGTTTTTTCATGCTGCGTAAATTAAAGAAAAGTTTACGCTGCGCTTTTGTCGTTGCAATTTTTACAATACGCCAGTTACGTAAGATAAATTCATGAATTTCAGATTTAATCCAATGCACAGCAAACGTCACTAGTCGAACACCCATCGCAGGGTTAAAACGTCTGACGGCTTTCATCAAGCCAATATTACCTTCTTGAATTAAATCACCCAGTGATAATCCATATCCCATATAGCCTTTTGCGACTTGAACGACATATCGTGTGTGAGCTAAAACTAACTGTTTTGCAGCCTCTAAATCATGATGTGTTTGTAAGCGAACAGCGAGTTCATGCTCTTCTTCTTGAGAGAGTACAGGAATCTTATTAACGTAGCTGATATAAGCATCCAGGCTGCTGATAGGTAAACGCAGGTTTAACATAGGTAGGCTGGTCGTCATAGAAGGAACCTCTTATATCTAAGTTTATAGCCATTAAAATTCATGGGGAAAGATTTTATCACTCTTTATTGTTTGTAGTAAAGTACCCTATGATTGAGTATAGGTATATCAATGAAGAGGCTATCAGCTAGAGCCAAATAATGCAGCTACAAATTCATCCGCGACAAAAGGGCGCAGGTCATCAATCGCTTCCCCCATACCAATAAAACGAATCGGCACTTTTAACTGTTTCGCAATGGCAAAAATAATGCCCCCTTTTGCAGTTCCATCCAATTTAGTCAAGGCAATGCCGGTAATCCCAAGGGCTTCATGAAATTGCAGAGCTTGATTGAGCGCATTTTGACCGATACTCGCATCAAGGATGAGTAGGGTTTCATGAGGCGCGGTCGGGTCAATTTTGCCTAAGACACGTTTGACTTTTTTTAATTCTTCCATCAAGTGGGTTTGAGTATGTAATCGTCCAGCCGTATCTGCCAATAACACTTCTATTTTTCGGGTTTTAGCGGATTCCAATGCGTCATAAACCACGGCAGCCGTATCTGCTCCTGCTTGTTGCGCGATCACTGGAATTTGGTTGCGTTCTCCCCAAATTTGTAATTGCTCAATAGCGGCTGCTCTAAATGTATCACCTGCGGCCAGCATGACTTTTTTATGCTGCGCTTTTAGGAGATGCGCAATTTTACCGATAGTCGTTGTTTTGCCTGATCCATTGATACCAATGACTAATATAACAAAAGGAAGAGCGTTATCAGGTATTTCGAGGGAAGCTTGGCAGGGTTGTAACATAGCCACCATTTCATCACGTAAGGCTTGCAAGACTGCTGTAGGGTCGGTCAATTCTTTACGAGCTAATTTTTGTGTAAGAGTTTTTATAAGCTGTTGTGTGGCATCTATACCGACATCAGCCGTGAGCAATTGGGTTTCAATACTGTCTATGAGATCTGTGTCTAAGGTTTTTTTACCTAAAATTAAATTCGCGATACCTGTTGTAAAAGTCGCGCGTGTTTTTGCAAGCCCTGCTTTAAGGCGTGAAAAAAACCCCGTTTTTTCTGGCGGAGTTGGGCTTAAAAGATTTAACATAGCGTATTTTCCAGAAACAATGTAATTGAGAATTGTAGCATGGCACAGGGGCAGATACGAATTATTGGTGGCACATGGCGTGGCCGAAAATTACGCGTTCCTGATATGCTGGAGGTACGACCCACACCTGACCGTGTACGTGAAACGCTCTTTAACTGGCTGGCACCTATTCTACCAGGGGCTTATTGTCTCGATGCGTTTGCTGGCAGTGGTGTCTTAGGGTTTGAAGCGTTATCACGCGGCGCTTCGCATGTCGTGATGGTCGATCACTCAAAGACAGTGGTTTCACTTTTACAGCAAACGCTAAAACAATTTAAAGCGGACAATGCGGAAATTTATCAAGCCCTATTGCCCATGCAATTAAAAAAACCTGCTCAGTTATTTGATCTTGTTTTTTTAGACCCCCCTTATCAAGAAAAATTATTATTACCAATGTGTTTTTATCTGGAAGAAAATAATTTCCTGGCAAAAGAGGCTTATATTTATTTAGAAACAAAAGAATTATTACAGTTGGCGGATTTGCCAGGCAATTGGGAACTCATTAAAAATAAAAAAACAGGACAAGTAGCATATCATTTAGCTCGGCGTTATAATCAGCCATCCTAAAAACTTATGGTCGTAAAAATATGCTGAATAGCAACAAACCCCGTTTACTGACAGGCGACACACCGACAGGCCGTTTGCATTTAGGACATTGGGTGGGATCATTAGAAAATCGTTTGGCATTGCAAAACGATTATGATTGCTATTTTATGATTGCAAATGTGCAAGCGTTTACAACGCGAATGGATAGACCTCTCGAAGTTCGACAAAATGTGCTTGATGTGGCGATGGATTATTTGGCCATTGGCATTGATCCTACGCGTAGTACCATGTTTATTCAATCTGAAATTTCTGCCATTGCAGAACTCACTATTTTTTTTAGTATGCTTGTTCCTTTTCCGCGGGTTATGCGGAATCCAACAATCAAAGATGAAATTCGTGATAAAGGTTTAGGTGATAATTATCCATTTGGGTTCTTGCTTTACCCGATTAATCAAGTAGCGGATATTTTAGCATTTCGTGCTGAAATCGTGCCTGTTGGCGAAGATCAAGTGCCACATCTTGAATTGGCGCGCGAAGTCGGACGACGCTTTGATCAACTTTACTGTGGGGTTGGTCCTCACACCGAAGATCAAGATTATGTTAAAAAAGGCGGGTTATTTCCTATCGTCAACGTGAAATTAGGCCGTACTAGACGATTGGTCGGCATAGGCGCGCCGGATGCTTCTGGAAATTTATTAAAAATGTCTAAATCGCTAAATAACGCGATTTTCTTAAGCGATGATGCAGATACCATCACACGTAAAGTGATGGCAATGTACACGGATCCCAAACGTTTAAAAGCGACTGATCCAGGCACGATTGAACAAAACCCTTTATGGATTTTTCACGAAACATTTAATCCCGATCAAGAGTGGGTGAAAGAAGCAGAAGCCTGTTATCAGCAAGGGACTATTGGCGATGTGGCTTGTAAAAAACGGTTAATTGATGTGTTGGTGAATTTAATAGAACCCATACGACAACGTCGTGCTGTCTATGAAAAAGATCCTGCAGAAGTGCTTGCATTATTAAAGAAAGGCACTGACAAAGCCAATAGCATTGCGACAGAAACATTGGCACTAGCGAAGGCAGCCATGAAGCAAGATTATTTTAATGAAATAGCTAATTAACACATAATGTCAATGTTATGCAATAGGTCAGCAATGTTATACCCTTCGTGCTTCAAGATGAGACATTATAACGTCTCATCTTATCATCAGATTTGAAAATTTTCTCAATCAAAAAATCTTGAAATAGCAGAATAACTATTTCTGTCTTGTGTTTTTTCTCCATTAAAACATTTCAACTTCTTGCCATCTAAGCATTAAAACATCCTGTCATGAGATGTGATGAGTGGATGTATTTCTTATCTTTTTACCGAGGGATTTTGGTATGCCGATTAAGTCGTATATATCGTATAGGTGTTTTAAATCGTGTCGAACCACTGTAGATAATAATAGCTGTATGCAAACAGTCGAGAGCTGCATAAAAAAATTAGAAAATTTATTAGAAAATGAAAAAATTTTTCCTGTTTTTACTGATTTAAAAAATAATATAAAAAAGACAAGAAAAGCGTTTGCTGAGCTTCATTGTTCGATAAAAAGCGAAAATGATTTTTCATGCGAGATTTATTATGAAAATATTGAGAGATGCTATATTGAGTTCAGAAACCAGATCATCCAATTCAAGAACAATAAAATTAAATATCTAGAAAAATTTAATAGTCAAACTTCTGTACTTAAGGCAATGGGGGAATTGGCGAGACGTTTATTTGGATTTATTCTAGGAGGTATCTGTGCCACAATTATTGCATCGAGCATGAGCCCCAGCATAGGGAGTGTTTTTCTTGCATGGGGTATAACAATGGGTGTAACCCTACTATGGTTTTATTTTTGCTCGATGGTTTTTCATTCCACGGAAAGGAACGTGCTAACGCTTCTTCATTTCGCAGAAATGGAACTGTGTAATGCAAGTAAAGAACTAAGCAAAGAATTAACCAAAATCATCAATAGCAATAATGACGATCAAATTTTACAGAAAAATAAGATTAGACGGATTACATTATAAAAAAATACGATTTGCTTATTGAGTGATTAAAAGTATAATTCGTACAAATTTTAACTTAATAGAGTTTTAATATGCTTTCCAACAAAAAAAAAGATGAACTGCATCCTTATCGTAAATTTGGAATAACGCTATTACAATTGATGGCGATCCTGGGTGTCACAGGCGTTCTCGTAACCGTATTATTTAATTATTTTTTTTAGCGAACAATAGCACGGTAGGGTGGATTAGACGCGCTTTTTGCATCGTAATCCACCAAATCAAATTTACCTCTTAAAGTAGCAGAGAAGCCTTGGCACGTTGCCATGAAGTAATAACCAATTGACAAGGCAGAATAAAAAAATGAGCCAGTATCGAAGATATTATCAATCAGGTGGAAATTATTTTTTTACATTAGTCACTCATCAGCGATGCCCCATTTTTGCTAATCCTGAAAAAGTAGAACAGCTTAAGATAGCCATTAATAAGGTAAAGAAAAAATATCCATTTTTTTTAAATGCCATTGTGATTTTACCTGATCATCTCCATTGTCTATGGAAATTACCGGAGAACGACAAAGATTTTTCAACACGCTGGCGTTTAATTAAGCGCTATTTTTCAATCCAAATGAAAACTGCCATTAATCACCGCAAAGAAAAAGAAGCGTGGCAACGTCGATTTTGGGAACATGCTATTCAGGATGAAGAGGATCGGGGAAAGCATATGGATTATATTCACTATAATCCTGTAAAACATGGATTGGCACACACACCCCTGGATTGGCCGCATAGCTCATTTAATTATTGAGTTGAAAAAGGGCTGTATGAGAAAGACTGGGGTTCAATGGAATCTATTATCTTTTCGGGGATAATCGAAGCAGAATAAAAAATGAAAATTGATTTGGTGGATTACGATGCAAAAAACGCGTCTAATGTATAGACTGGGGACATAGTAAACACTTGTTCGGGGACATAGTAAACACTTTAATATGGCATATTTAACACTCAGGAGAGC
>JAJONP010000158.1 GCA_021323555.1 Gammaproteobacteria bacterium
CTTGACCGCGAATCTTGGTGAAGAGATGAACTTAATACCTTTCAATTAAATTAAACACTATTCTTTATTTGCTTAAATCAATCTTGTTCCTATTTTGCTATGGAATTTTCTTTGCCCTTAGCTATGGAATTTATATTACCTTTGACAAAGAAAGCGAATCTTATCAGAAAATCGTCAATGTGCTTTCAATGAGTGATAAAGAGTTTAGTGAAATTTGTAAAGCGCTCAATACAGAATTATCAGGCAGGATTTTAGAATACCTTGAAGAATTAGAGTTATCTGGGAACGTGATTATACCTGGCACCTCAAATCAGGAGAGGACGCATTAACTATAATATTATTGATGAAATATTAAAATGTCCAAAAGGCCTCTCTTGTCGGCTCGTTTTAATTCATGCCAACGGGTAATAGGTCAGGTACCCCCCTTTAGTTGAATAAAAACGGCCAGTTTTGAGGCAAGGTTTTGCGAAAAATTGCTGAAAAAGCGCAGCATACAGGTAGTATGTGAGCATTTTGAAGAAATTTTTCGCAAAAGATTGGCCAAAAATGGCCGTTTCTAAAGAAGGACTGACCTGTTGCGCCAACGGCATTGATGAGAGTGTCGTTGAGAGCAGCTATTTTTCAGACATTATAGATTTTAGTCAGATATTTGAGGGACGATAGAAACAGCCATTATTAATTATTTCTATCCCGCCTCAACTTCCTTCATGCTCAAACGAATTCGGCCTTGTTTATCCATCTCGATGACTTTTACTTTCACTACTTGGCCTTCCGCTAATTTATCACTGACTTTTTCAATACGTTCATTGGCAATCTGTGAAATGTGAACTAAGCCTTGTTTGCCTGGAAGAATATTCACAATTGCTCCGAAATCCATTAATTTCGTGACTGTGCCTTCATAAATACCGCCCATGACTACATCTGCCGTGATGGATTCGATGCGACGCATGGCATTTTCACAGGCGGCTAAATCTGCTGCTGCGATACGTATTACCCCATCATCACTAATATCAATGACAGTACCTGTTTCTTCGGTCAAAGTACGAATCATGACACCCCCTTTACCGATCACGTCACGAATTTTATCGGCGGGCACACGCATTGTTAAAATACGTGGCGCATAAGCAGACATTTCAGTGCGTGGATGGCTAAGTGCGCGATTCATTATTTCTAAAATATGAAGACGGCCTGCTTTTGCTTGTTCTAAAGCATCTTTCATAATCATTTCAGTAATACCATCAATTTTAATATCCATTTGTAATGCAGTCACACCGGCTAATGTGCCTGCGACTTTGAAATCCATATCGCCTAAATGATCTTCATCACCTAAAATATCGGACAATACAGCATAACGATCCCCTTCTTTTACCAAGCCCATCGCCATACCTGCGACATGTGCACGAGTTGGCACGCCTGCATCCATTAACGCGAGGCTTGCGCCACAGACAGTTGCCATAGAGCTGGAACCATTTGATTCTGTAATTTCCGAAACTACACGCAGCACATAAGAAAACTCAGCTTGCGAAGGTAAAATCGCCGCTAAACTGCGTTTTGCTAAATTGCCATGACCAATTTCACGGCGCTTTGGGCTACCGACAAAACCTACTTCGCCTACAGAATAAGGAGGAAAATTATAATGTAGCATGAATGTATTTTTGCGCTCGCCTCCTAAAGCATCAACCACTTCAGAATCACGTTCAGTTCCAAGCGTTGCAACCACAATCGCTTGCGTTTCGCCACGAGTAAATAAAGCAGAACCGTGCGTACGTGGCAAAAGCCCTGTTTCAATTGTAATAGGTCGTACTGTTTTGGTATCACGGCCATCAATACGAGGTTGCCCTTCTAAAATCCGGCTACGCACAATATCGCTTTCTAAATGTTTTAATACATATTTGACATCCGCGATTAGAACCGCTTCATTTTCTGTATCCGTATTAGCTGTTAATACTTTATCTAAAACACTATCGCGTAGTTCAGCAATAATCGCTTGTCGTTTTTGCTTGTCACTTATTTGATAAGCGCTCGTCATATCCGCTTTTGCTAGTTCAGTCACCTGTTTTTGCACTTCGAGATTCATCGCAGGGGCTTCCCATTCCAGCGGCGCTTTTCCTGCCTCAGAAGCTAATTCTTTAATGACTTTAATTACAGTTTGCATTTCGCGATGTCCAAACATCACTGCGCCTAACATAATATCTTCGGGTAATTCTTTTGCTTCTGATTCTACCATCAACACAGCATGTTCTGTGCCTGCCACAACCATTTCAAGTTGGGATGTTTGAAGTTCCGACTCCTTCGGATTTAATAAATAAGCACCGTCTTTATAACCAATACGTGCCGCACCTAAGGGCCCCATAAAAGGCAAGCCTGAAACAGCCAGTGCTGCTGAAGCCCCAATCATGGCTGGAACGCTGGGATCAATTTCTGGATTGATCGATAATACAGTTGCAATAATTTGTACTTCGCTCGTGAACCCTTTAGAAAACAATGGACGTATCGGCCTATCTATCAAGCGAGAAACTAAAGTTTCTTTTTCGCTCGGCCTGCCTTCCCGTTTGAAATAACCCCCTGGAATTCTTCCTGCGGCATAAGTCCGTTCTTGATAATTGACCGTCAGAGGAAAAAAATCTCGATCTTCGCCATTGGTAGGCTTAACAACCACCGTCACTAATAAAACCGTGTCATTATCCCAAGTCACTGTGACAGCGCCCGTGGCTTGTCGTGCAATTTTGCCTGTTTCAAGGGTTACAGTATGATCGCCATAGCGAAGTGTTTTTTTTAAAGAGGTCACGAAGGTATCCTATATTTTATAAAATTTATGTAAACTGAACTGGTAAATTAGCCGCGTATATCTAATTTTTTAATCAACTCACGGTACTGTGTTATACTTTTTCTTTTAACATAACCCAGTAATCTACGTCGTTGGCTTACCAAATTTGTCAAACCATAGCGTGTATGAAAATCATGCTTATGGCTTTTCAAATGTTCTGTTAGATATTCAATACGTGCAGTCAATAAAGCCACCTGTACTTCAGAAGAGCCTGTATCATTTTTAGCCCGTTGGTGGGTTTCCACAATCTGCGCCGTTGCAGCAGCCGTTAACGACATTATTTCTTACTCCTAAAATTAATCAAAAGACGGGTATTGTAGCGGGGTACTAGGATAAGAACAAGCGTTAATCACAACACTAAACTAATCCCTAAATCATTGCAAAGCGCCTTTATAATTTTTCTAATACTTTCTGAAGGTTAGAGATAATGTTGCTTTCTTCGATGCATAGCATATACTAATTGAAAATAAAAAGAACATTTTCGGAGAAGTTGAGTAGAGAAAATAACTGTTCCTTTAATGGTTCATAATGAGGTATGCAAATATGAGTAGAACACGTAATACACCTACTAAGATACTATTAGATAAACTTGAAACTAAATCTAATGAAAAAGACTTTTTTCATAGGTTCAAAGAACTTTCATATCAAGAATCCGTAGATAATAAAAAAGCTATTACAGAAATAGTTAAAAACCTAATCACAGAAATGAAAGAAGATTTTGATAAAATGAAAAATGATGCGGAATTAGCAAAATCAGTTCTCATGGCAGTTATTAATATTCAAAGCAGTGAATTAAAAGAAAACCCTAAATTATCTGATTCAGCTCTATTTTTCTTCAAATCACAATTTTATTTTGAATGTATTCGTCAGATTTTAAAAAGTAATAGTACATTTATTGGAGAAAATAGGGATGCGATACTAGATGCTTTGGAAACTATTTCGAATTGTAATGAATACTATAATGCAAAATATCCAACATTTTGTGGATGGAACGTACGGTTACAGGCAGAAGTCCAGGATTTGTTGATATCTTATATGTCAGATAGAGCTTTTAATAAAGCTCATGAATTACTTATCTTAGAGTGTAATACTAATGGGGATAAAAAACTTTCAAGTTTAGCAAGGAATGTTGCTGGAGCTTTAGCTGATGCAGCTTCTTGTATAAGTTATCAGGGAGGAATGGACTCTATTGAAAATACTATAGACGATCATGAGAAACTCTCTCTCTTGGCTAAAGTATCTTTTTATACAGTAAAATTAATGGATGAGCCAAGCGAAGAAGATTTAACAAAATATCAAGAATTACAGGAAAAAATAGCAAAATATCCGAATTTAAAAAAAGTATCAGGCGCTATGCTGACTTTTACAGGCTATATCATAGAAGCCCTGCTTTTTATTCCGAAAGTTGTAGCAATCGCAGCTGGGAAATCAAATAGTTACTCGTCCAACTCCATTTTGAAAAAAGGTCATGTTTTATTTTCAGAAGGTCGCCTTGCTGACAAAATGGAAGATCATAAAAAAGAAGCTGAAAATAGAAATAGAAATAATAATTTAAAATAAATAGAAAATTTTATTAAATCAATTTTTTCAGTAATAAATTAACAAATGGACCCGAATACCTAATTCACCTATAAAATCCTTTTTGCCAACAGCGGAAATTTGCCAAGCTTCGGAATCTGGAAATCGTTCTTTCAAATATTTTAAAGAAGGTGATAGAGAGACATCGTTCCATTTACATTCAATAAACCGTATAGGTTTTTTATCTTTAACCACAACAAAATCAACCTCTCGCCCATCAATATCACGAAAGTAGCATAAATCTATCTCTTCACCCAGCGTATCTTGTTGGAAATGCACCCATTTCAACAATGCAGATGCCACTAGATTTTCAAAGCGATAAGCCATGTCAGGCACCAATGTCCAATCAAAATGATAATGTTTTTGTTCCTTTTTAACAGCGCGGATTTTCTTGGCTCCAAAAGGAGGAATACGAAAAATCGCATACATTCTCTCTAAAATCTGTATCCATAGAGAAACAGATTTATGGCTCACTTGTAAATCTTCTCGAATGGAATTAATTGATAATGGAGCACCGACTAACTCCGGCAACCGCAGGATGAGTAATTCCAGGTTGCCTAAGTCTTGCACGCGCTCAATTTGGGCTATATCTTCTCGAATAAGCCGTGTTCTATACTCTCTGGACCATCGCTTGGATTCAACCTGAGAACCTGAAAAATAAGGTTCTGGAAACCCGCCTAATTGCAATAAACTCATGAGATCATCCTGGCTAGATAACTTGAGCTCTGCGTACGACAAAGGATGCAGACGCAAATAATGATAACGACCTTGCAACGAATCCCCCGAAAAACGGTAAAAATCAAGACGTGCACTGCCAGTGACCAGTATATGCTGCTCAGGTGATTTAATATCGTAAAGACCTTTTAAATAATTACGCCAAGAACGATATTTATGAATTTCATCAAATATCCACAAGGAACTGGCAGGCAACTCTTTACGAAGAATCAGCGCACGATGTTCAGAAGCATCCCAATTTAAATAGCCAGTTTTATCGCTTAAAAAGCTTTTAGCCAGCGTGGTTTTTCCCACTTGCCGAGGGCCGCCTACAAAAACCATCTTTCGAGTTAAATCCTTACGAATTTGTTGTGTTAAATAGCGTGTTTTCATGATAAATAGTATACGAGTTTTTTATATACCAGTCAAATTTACTCGCGATTATTTTTGACCGCAGGTGAAATAACTCAT
Organism: Gammaproteobacteria bacterium; assembly: GCA_021323555.1. The sequence continues at coordinate 5,591 of JAJONP010000158.1, forward strand.
ATTGACTTAATCTCTCCACTCCCTAAAATGACCTTTTTGAAAGGCAAACGGGTAATATGCAGCAATTTTTATGAATTTAATCGTTAAGAAGACACTAGCGGTACATGGGCAAATAACACCGCCACCCTCTAAGTCACAGAGTGTCCGTGCGATTTTTTTAGCGACACTGTGTCAAGGCGAATCTGTTTTGGAAAATATTTTGCTTTCACAGGATACACAAGATGCAATCAATACTTGTAAACATTTGGGGGCAAATATTTCTGGATCTGATAATGCTCTTATTATAAGAAGTGAAGGGTTGCCACTACAAATAGTGAATACTGAAATCTATTCTGGAAATTCCGGGATTACAACACAGTTTGTGATGCCCTTGCTGGGGTTGAGAAAAAACGCGGCGCGTCCCATCATTTTGAATTGTGGTGATCAAATGCGTGCGCGACCTATAAAATCATTGATTGATGCATTAAAAACTCTGGGGCTCGGTATTACCTATCTGAGAAAATCAGATGAATTACCTGTCAGTATCTCAGGCGAACTCAGAGGAGGAGAAGCATCCATTGATGGTATCACATCGCAATATTTATCTGCTCTTCTTCTTGCATTACCTTGCGCAAAGGAAGAGAGTGAAATTAAAGTTAAAAATCTACATGAGCGTCCTTATGTGGAAATGACTTTGAATTGGCTTAAAGATCAAAATATTCAATTTAGCCATGCATCGCAGGGAAATATAGATACTTATAAAATTAAAGGGAAACAGCAATATAAAAAAATTCATTCGACCATTTCGGGCGATTTTACATCCGCCTCTTATCTCATTGCTGCATCCGTATTAATCCCAGGAAAAGTTATTGTTGAAGGATTAGCTATGTCTGATCCTCAAGGCGATAAGCGATTAGTGACTCTCTTACAAGAAATGGGCGCAGATATTATTGTTGAATCAAAACGATTAATCATTCGTGGCGGTAAAAAATTATCTGGGATAAAAATAGATGCGAATGATATTCCTGACTTATTACCTACGCTTGCTGTGATAGGGGTATATGCGTCAGGGAAAACAGAAATTCGCAATGTGGAACAAGCCAGAATAAAAGAAACGGATCGAATCCATTCCATGGCAGATGGGCTTAGACGGATGGGCGCAAAAATTGATGAACATCAGGATGGTTTAACCGTTTATCAAAGCCTATTGTTGGGATGTTCTGTAAAAGGATGCAATGACCATCGTACTGTTATGGCACTCAGTATTGCTGGAATGATAGCAGAAGGAATAACCATTATTGAGGATGGTGAAGCAATAAAAAAGACATTCCCTGGATTTATAAAGATTATGCAATCTTTAGGTGCAAAACTGGAAGTGGAAAATGTCATCTCTACCTAATCATATTGTGCTCATGGGATTTAAACATGTGGGCAAAAGTATTATCGGGAAAAATCTTGCGAGGAGGCTAAATAGACTTTTTATTGATTTAGATCATCAAATTGAATTGGCATATGAAAATAAATTCAATAAAAAATATAATTGCCGTCAGATTATGCAAAAAGTGGGTCAGGATAATTTCCGTTGCCTGGAGGTGAATGTACTAAGGCAAATGATAGATTTGAAACCATCGGTGATCTCTTTAGGCGGTGGTACGGTATTACATCCAGAAAATCGAAAGCTCATTCAATCTTGTTTGGTAGTCTATATCACAGCACCTCGAGATGTCGTCTTTGAAAGAATTCTGATGGGTGGAAGGCCAGCATTTTTAAATCCTGAAAAAGATTTGTTACAATCTTTCAATCAATTGTGGAACGAGAGAAAAATAGTATTTGAAAGTATTCAAAATTATTCAATTATGAATGATACTACGGTTGAAAATGCTGTTGATGAAATTTTAAAAAAATTAAATGAGTACATACGGAATGATTGATAACAAAACTCAATTAAATATGATTATTGGGTATCCACTTGAACATACGCAAAGCCCTCTATTGCATAATATTGTTTATCAAATTCTTGGTTGGAATGCTGTCATGTTGGCACAACCTACTCATCACTTACGGTCTATGATGCTAGCGATAAAAGCATTATCTGTGGGTCTGGTAGCTGTCACTATGCCGTTTAAGGAAGAAATATTGCCCTATTTAGATGAAATAAGCCCGGAAGTTGAGAATTTAAAAGCGGCTAACACTGTGATATGCCGCGATGGAAAATTATGGGGTTATAATACGGATATTCATGGTATTCAATTTGCCTTGCGTGATCAAGTTATCTCTCATAAAAATATTTTAATCATTGGCGCAGGTGGCGCAGCGCGTGCGGCTGCTTATTTCCTCCGAAAAAATCAGGGAAATTTATTCTGGTTGAACCGAACTTATTTACATGCGTTATCAATGGCAAAAGAATTTGGTGGAACTATGATAAATTCGGATATTCATCATTTGCCTATTGATATTATTGTCAATGCGACACCCCTCGGAATGTTCCCGCATCTCAATAGTTCACCGCTTTCAAATTATCAATTTCAAGCAAATCAAGTCGTTTTTGATATGGTATATAACCCTATTGAAACTTTGTTGATTAAAAGAGCTCAATTGCAAGGAGCAAAATGTATTTCAGGATTAGATATGTTTATTGGACAAGGTTTAAGACAAATTGAGCTGTTATTAAATACATCTATTTCTCTATCAGAAATAGTTGATCGCATTAAAACCAGGCTGAAACAGTCTATACAACAGTCGCAAATTTATATATAACCTCTGTCCAGAGGTGGAATAATATTAATCTTGCAATTTGCAGAACATTTCATCTTAATCAAGTTGGAGATGATTTCCCTCTGACATAATAACCAGCTAATGCAAGGGCAATACCAATCACGTCATTCAGTGCAATACCTGTAGTAACTGTTCACGCTTTAATAGGCAAAGTCCGTATTTGGCCAATCTCGTGCGAAAATTTTATAAAAATGTGCTCACATACAAGTGTATGCTGCGCTACCGTGAGCGCTTACTACCTGTATATTCTGAGTTAGTTCTAAAGGTAAGAAAAACAAAAGCACCACATACCACAAACATACCAATAACAACGAACATCGTTGTAATAAAAAGCCAGCGTTCTTTAAAACGCCTTAGCTTTGCATCCTCCATTTTTTCTTGTGGTGATTTTGTAATACTCACAATAACATCAGGATGAATAACCCAATCATATAAACTGACTTTTTCTTTGTCTCGTGTCATAAAATTATATCACTCACCTTATAGCCTGATTGGTCAACCACGGCTATCTCTCGTCCCTTTTTCTTGCTGTTTATAGCAACATGCATAAGAAATAATGCCTTACGAAAGATATCACTTCTTGAAGCATGTTCCTGCTTAGCCATTTCTTCAAATTTTTCAGCCAGTTCCGGTGACAACTCTACTGAATATCTAACCATATTTACGTGTTTACTCATAAATAATACCTCTTAAATACGCGTTTTATGCATAGTACTATACACTAAAAATACGCATTTTAAATGATTATATTTTATTAAATTAAATCATCTTTCAAAAGAACTACTTTAAAACTATTGTATATTTGATTACAGAAGGTCTAGACTTTAGCAAAATCAATCCAGCATGCTTAACCACTTAAAATTTACAAGAGCCATAAAGTATTTATAATATGAACTATACTATTATTAAAAAATTACCTTCTGCAGAAGAAGTCATTCAATCTATTCCTTTATCTATTAAAGCACATAAAAAGATCCTAAAAGACAGACAAGAAATAAATGATATTTTAGAAGGAAAAGACAAAAGATTATTAATCATTGTGGGACCTTGCTCAGCATGGCCTAAAGAAGCTGTTTTAGAATATGCAGCACGATTAATGAGTTTAAATAAAAAATTGGAACATGCGTTAAAGCTGGTCATGAGAGTCTATATCCAAAAACCTCGCACCACAAACGGCTGGGCAGGTCCTCTGAATCAACCCAACCCATTTTTAAATCCTGACATTGAAGCAGGTATAAAATACACACGCGATATGATGATTAAAGTAATAGAATTGGGCTTGCCAATCGCTGATGAAGCATTGTTTACGCACAATGCGAAGGGGTTTTTAGAATTATTATCATGGGTCGCTATCGGTGCCAGGAGTACTGAAGATCCTGAACATAGGGTTTTTGCTTCTGCCGTTGATTGTGCAGTGGGTATGAAAAATCCTACGCATGGTTTAGTGTCGATTGCTATCAATAGCGTTATTGCTGCTCAACATCCTCATGTTGCTCTGATGGATGGGTATGAAGTGCAAACAGCTGGTAATCCTCATGCGCATGTGGTTTTACGCGGTGGAAATAATGCGCCCAATTATTCTATTAAACATCTTAATGAAGTTAAAACACTCATGAATGCGCATCGTATCATAAATCCTGCAGTCATCATTGATGTGAGTCATGATAATTGTCTAGTCAATGGGAAAAAAGATCATCGTTTGCAATCTCATACTATTTTTGAAGTCGTTCAAAAAATAAAAAATAAGCCTGATTTAAAAAATCTTGTAAAAGGATTTATGGTTGAAAGTTTTTTAAAAGAAGGCAATCAAAAAATAGATAAAAATTATCCCGATACAATTGATCCTAATGGATTATCTATTACTGACCCTTGCTTAAGCTGGGACCAAACCGAAGAAATGTTAATAAAATTAGCAGATATAAGGAGTTGCTGGAGTGATTATGAATCCAATTATGATGAAAATCCCACCTCAACAGGCCATCTCTTATCCGATACAGATTGAATCTCATTTACTTTCTCATCCTGAAAAATGGTTGCCAGAAGATTGCCTTAATAAAAAAATAGTCGTGATAACAGACGATACTGTTAAAAACTACTATGGCTATGCCTTACTAAAAAAATTAAAAAAATATGACAGATTACTATTATCATTTTCACCAGGGGAGGAATCTAAAAATTATCAAATGAAACAATTTTTGGAAGATCAAATGCTGGTATCTCGTTGCGACAGAGATACAATGATATTGGCATTAGGCGGTGGTGTGGTGGGTGATGTCGCAGGTTTCGTGGCAGCGACTTATATGCGGGGTATTTCTTATATTCAAATACCGACAACGCTTTTAGCCATGGTGGATAGCAGCCTAGGTGGAAAAACAGGTATTAACACTAAAAGAGGCAAGAATTTAATCGGTGCATTTTGGCAACCCACTGCTGTCATTATTGATACGAATTGTTTGACGACATTACCTAAAACTCATCTAATCAATGGATTAATTGAAGCGCTAAAAATGTTTATGACAAGCGATTTTAAAAGTTTTAATAATGCCAGCAAGCATGTTGATACAATCTTGAATGGGGATCTTTTAACATTACAAGATATTATTCAACGCGCAATAACAGTTAAAATTAATATCGTCAGTCAAGATGAAAGAGAAAATGGCCTAAGAGCTATATTAAATTTTGGTCATACGATGGGACATGCCTTAGAAAAAATAATGAATTATACGCTGCTACATGGTTATGCTGTTGCTTTGGGAATATTAGTTGAAGCAAAAATATCACAATTATTAGGTTTTCTTTCGGATGTAAGTTACCAAACTATTCAAGCTTTATTTTTAAAATTGAGCATATCAGCCGACCTATTGAAAAATATCGATATAGAGAAAATTATAATGACAACAAAAAGAGATAAAAAAGTTAAATCCGGTAACGTAAGATATGTTTTATTAAAAAACATAGGGCAGGTTTACAATGAAGGTAATAACTTTATTCATCCAGTCACAGATGAAATAGTGAGAAATGCATTATTAGAAATAAGAGAGGATTGAGGTGGCAGGTAATAGTCTAGGTAAGTTATTTAAAATCACAACCTGTGGTGAATCCCATGGTGGTGCTATAGGTGTAATTATTGATGGATGTCCTGCGGGTTTAGATATTTCAGAAATGGAAATCCAAAAAGAATTGGATAGAAGAAAACCTGGACAAAATTCTATTACTACACCTCGGAAAGAACAAGATTTAATACACATTCTTTCAGGTGTTTTTGAGGGGAAAACAACAGGCACACCTATTTTATTACTTTCCTATAATTCAGATATGCGCCCTGAAGAATATGAAAATTTAAAAAAAATTTACCGTCCTTCTCATGCGGATTATACCTATCAGATAAAATACGGCAGGCGAGATTTTCGTGGAAGTGGAAGAGCCTCAGCACGTGAAACACTGGCTCGTGTAGCCGCAGGGGCTATTGCTAAAAAATATTTACAGCAACATCTTCACATAGAAATTTTAAGCTATGTGGAGCAAGTCGGTCATATTCATTCAGAAGTCGATTATAAAACAGTAACAATGGATGCGATTGAATCCAATATCATTCGTTGTCCAGATGAAAATGCAGCTTCTAAAATGATTAGTCTCATTGAACAAATTAAGAAAGGGGGAGATTCCATTGGCGGCATCATAAAAGGTGTTATCCGAAATGTTCCAGCAGGGCTAGGCGAACCTGTTTTTGATAAATTATCGGCTGATTTAGGAAAAGCCATGTTAAGTATTAATGCTGTCAAAGGTTTTGAAATAGGTTCAGGATTTAGTGGAGTTACTCTACGTGGTAGTGAGCATA
>JAJONP010000159.1 GCA_021323555.1 Gammaproteobacteria bacterium
CACAGAGAAGCGAGTTGCCTCCTGATATTAATGAAAAGCTGATTGTTGAGCTTTATTCCAAATAATTAATTGGGACTTATGAGGTTCTCATGCAAAATAATCCATATGAATTTTTAACCCCGCGCGAGGTTGCTGTTGAAACAATCACGCCCTTTCATGCGAAGGTTACATTGGAACCATTAGAGTCTGGTTTTGGACATACGTTGGGAACAACAATACGAAGAATTTTACTTTCTTCCATGCCAGGAGCAGCCATTGTAGAAGTGAAAATTGAAGGCCTGTTGCACGAATACGGTACTATACCAGGCGTGCTTCAAGATGCGTTTGAGATTCTTTTAAACCTTAAAAATGTTGCCATTAAGTTATTAGGTCGTGAGGAAGTGACCTTAAGGTTATATAAAAAAGGTGCGGGCCCAGTTTTAGCAGGGGATATTGAACCAGAGCATGATGTTCAAATTGTTAACCCAGAGTACGTCATTGCAGATTTGAATGAAACAGGCGAACTTAACATGACCCTTAAGGTTCAGTTAGGGCGTGGCTATCAGACAGCTTCCACAAGAAGCCAGATGGTAGAAGATGCTAAAGTAGGTATTGGGGTATTGCATTTAGATGCAAGTTTCAGTCCTGTGCGGCGAGTTTCCTATTCGGTTGAAAATGCGCGTGTTGAACAGCGTACTAACTTAGATAAATTAGTGATCGACCTTGAAACGAATGGTACTTTAGATCCAAAAGAAGCTATTTGTCGTACAGCAACTATTTTACAACAGCAATTAGCACCTTTTGTTGATTTAAGATCATCCTCATCCATGAAAGAAGTGAATGATCAGCAAACGATTAATCCACTTTTTATGCGTCCAGTCGATGATCTCGAATTAACAGTGCGTTCCGCAAATTGCTTAAAAGCAGAAGGCGTTGTGTATATTGGTGATTTAGTACAACGTACAGAAACAGATCTATTAAAAACACCTAATTTAGGTAAAAAATCACTGACAGAAATTAAAAATGTGTTACAGGTACACGGCCTAGCCCTTGGAACACGGTTAGAAAATTGGCAGGCCATTACTCATAAAGATAAAGAGTAGGAAGGTTTCTTATGCGTCATCGACATAGCGGTAGATATTTTGGTCGTACCAGCAGCCATCGTAAAGCAATGTTTAAAAACATGATGGCTTCATTATTAAAACACGAGCAAATTATAACGACACTGGCTAAAGCTAAAGAATTAAGAGGTTACATGGAACCCATGATTACTTTAGCTAAATCAGACAGTGTCCATCATCGGCGTATTGCGTTTGCTCGCTTACGTGATAGAGAAATGGTGACTAAGTTATTTAATATTATTGCCCCTCATTTTAAAACACGCCCAGGCGGTTATTTGCGAGTTTTGAAATACGGTTTTCGTAAAGGTGATACCGCGCCAATGGCAATTGTTGAACTCGTAGGTCGTGAAAAAACATCCGAAGCAATTGCGTGAGCAAGGTAGGGTGGATTAGACGCGCTTTTTGCGTCGTAATCCACCAAATAAAATGGCATTATCAAAAAGGCTATAAGGTGTATCTGATTTGGTGGATTACGACGCAAAAAGCGCGTCTAATCCACCTTACCTTACTCTGAGCGCTTGCTTCCTATGCGTGAAAATAATGCTCACACTCTTTATTTGCTTCAAGCGCTTGAGCTTGCCAAGCTTCACCGCGGCTTTTGTGCGCCTAATCCTGCTGTAGGCGCAGTCGTTACCTTGAATGATAAAGTCCTTGCTACAGGCTATCACTTTGCCCCAGGATTGCCCCATGCTGAAATCGATGCCTTACAAAAACTCAATAACAAAGCTGTTGGTGCAACGATCTATATCACCCTTGAACCCTGTTGCCATTGGGGGAAAACGCCACCTTGTACAGACGCTCTGATTCAGTCAGGTATAAAACGCGTTGTCTATGGCTATCGTGATCCCAATCCCCTTGTCAGTGATAAAAGCGCGGCATTATTACAGGCAAAAGGAATTTTGTGCGAGCACATTGCATTACCAGAAATAAATAAGTTTTATGAAAGTTACCAGTATTGGCATCATAAGAAAATGCCTTTCGTTACAGCAAAAATTGCATTAAGCCTCGATGGAAAAATTGCAGGAAAATCAGGAGAGCGAATACCAATAACAGGGCAAGAGTTGCAAAAATTCACACACACTGCTCGCAAAACTACAGATGCTATTTTGACAACCGTCAAAACGATTATCTGCGACCATCCAAAATTCAATGCGCGAGATACTAACCAGATTATCGCAAAACCCCTCTATGTTTTAGATAGTAAGCTCCAATTTTCATCCACCATGAGCGTATTTAAAACAGCGCAATCGCTTACAGTTTTTTATGCAGAAGATACTCAAAACCAACTTCAAAAATTAACAGATTTAGGCGTACGTTGCATCCAGCTCGATAAAAACATACAAGGATTAGATTTGAATCAAGTCATCAAAGCCATAGGTCAGGAAGGTATTCATGATGTATGGGTAGAGGCAGGGGGTAAATGTTTTTCAGCCTTAGTCATGCAAAAATTAGTACAACGGGCTTTAATTTACATCGCTCCTCGTTGGATAGGCGATGGACAAGCTGCATTTGCAGATGATTTTTCGCTTAATTTAGAAGGGTGCAAAATTCATTGGCAACAACTTGGAAATGATGCTTTATGCGATATTCATTGGTAGTATAGGAGTACATTTGAAAATGATAAGGATTGAAGGATGACAGCGAGCAGTCTAGAGATAGCAAAGGAACCTTGTTTCCAATTTAAAGCAAATTTTTTACCTTGTACCCTATTGCAAATCATGCGATATGATTGGGAAGCATTTTCGCGACAATTAGCGATGACTATTCAGCGCGCACCACATTTTTTTATGGATTTACCCGTGGTGATTGACTTAGATAAAGTTAAAATAGCGGGCATTTTAGATTTTGTAAAATTAAAAGAAATTTTATTAGCAAATAAAATGACTGCGATTGGGGTACGCGGCGGCAGTCCAGAACAGCGTACCGCCGCTATGATGAGCGGCTTGCCTTTATTAGCAGCTACGAGTAAAAGCAATCCTGCCGATGAGACAATTGTTACACAAACGCAAAAGAAAAAAGAAGAGCCTGTCGTACGGGAAACGAAATTAGTGACCACTCCTATTCGTTCAGGGATGCAAGTGTATGCAAAAGAAAGTGATTTAATTGTGACAACGACCGTGAGCCATGGCGCTGAGCTACTCGCAGATGGTAATATTCATATTTATGGCGCATTACGAGGTAGAGTACTCGCAGGTGTGCAAGGCAATATGCAGGCACGAATTTTTTGTCGTACCCTGGAAGAGGCAGAGCTTGTATCCATTGCGGGCTATTATTTAACAAAAGAAGATATGCAAAATTCACCTGGTGGTGATGGTATGAAGCAAATTTATCTCGAAAATACGCAATTGCGCATAGAAATGATATAACACATAAGGAGCACTGAATGGGAATGTCGAGAGCAAAGATTATTGTAGTAACCTCAGGTAAAGGCGGTGTTGGAAAAACAACAACCAGTGCTTCTTTTGCTGTCGGTTTAGCGACCCGTGGTTTTAAAACAGTAGTGATTGACTTTGATATTGGCTTACGTAACCTTGACTTGATTATGGGTTGCGAACGTCGCGTAGTATATGATTTTGTTAACGTCATTCGCAATGAAGCCAATTTGAATCAAGCATTAATTCGCGATAAACATATTAGAGATTTATTTATATTACCTGCTTCGCAAACACGAGACAAAGATGCATTAACTATTGAAGGTGTCGCAACTGTTCTCGATGAACTTTCCAAGACCTTTGATTATATTGTCTGTGATTCACCTGCAGGCATAGAGCGTGGCGCACAACTCGCCATGTATTTCGCAGACAGCGCTATTGTGGTGACGAATCCAGAAGTGTCCTCGGTGCGTGATTCTGATCGTATGTTAGGTTTATTATCCAGTAAAACGAAACGTGCGGAAGAAGGACGAGAGCCTTTGACAGAGCATTTATTATTAACCCGCTATTCAGCAAAACGAGTAGCACGTGGTGATATGCTAAGCTTATCAGACGTCAATGAGATTTTAGCTATTCCATTATTAGGTGTGGTCCCTGAATCGCAAGCAGTATTACGCGCTTCTAACGCAGGTGATCCTGTGATATTAGACAAAGAAAGCGATGCAGGACAAGCTTATTTAGATGCGGTAAGCCGTTTCCTCGGCGAAAATGTACCGCATCGTTTTATTGAAGAAAAAGGCAATTGGCTAAAACGGCTGCTTAGTTTTAAGGAGAGGGAAACCGTATGAGCATCACGAATAAAATCTCAAAAATTCTCGATTATTTTCAGCGTCCAGTTAAAACCTCCCAGCGTGCAAAGGAGCGTTTGCAAATCATTATC
>JAJONP010000160.1 GCA_021323555.1 Gammaproteobacteria bacterium
TGTTCTGTTATCATGTCTCATCATCACCATGAAAAATAAAGTTAATCTGTTCAGACGTAAATCCACGGTATTGCAAAAAACGCATTTGTTGGGCGCGGGATTTAAAATCATGCGGCAAGCTATTTTTAAACCGCTTTCGCCGTACACGATGTACATCATCAAACCAGCTATTGTCGAGGATTTTGAGATGATGTTCAATTAAATCTTGTGTAATGCCGCGTTCTATGAGTTCCGCTCGAATGCGAAGAGGGCCATACCCTTTCGCGCGTCTATAATGAATAAAATCTTCTGTAAAACGCGCATCATTGACTAAATTTTCTGTTGCGAGCATCGAAAGCACAGTATTAACATCTGGGATGCTGAATAACTTGTGCTGTAATTTGCGAGACAGTTCAGCCATTGAATGTTCGCGGCGCGCCAGTAAATTCAGTGCAGCGCGCCGGACAAGGATAATCTGCTCGCTCAGACGTCAGTCTCCTCGGTTTCTGAGGTTTTTTCAGTAGTAAGACTGGAATTAAGCAGTAATTTTTCACGAAGCTTAGTTTCAATTTCCTGTGTTATTTCAGGATGCTCTTTCAAAAAAATACGGACATTATCTTTACCTTGCCCAATACGTTGGCCTTGATAGCTAAACCAGGCACCGGCTTTATCGACAAGATTATGCAATACGCCTAATTCAATGATCTCACCTTCGCGTGAAATACCTTGATTATAAAGAATTTCAAATTCAGCTTGTCTAAAAGGAGGAGCTACTTTATTTTTAACAACTTTTACACGTGTTTCGCTACCAATGATTTCATCCCCATTTTTGACATTACCAATGCGACGAATGTCTAAACGCACAGAGGCATAAAATTTCAATGCATTACCGCCCGTTGTAGTTTCGGGGTTACCAAACATGACGCCTATTTTCATACGGATTTGATTAATAAAAATAACCAAGGTGTTGGAACGTTTAATATTAGCGGTGAGTTTACGTAATGCTTGTGACATTAAACGTGCTTGCAAACCCATGTGAGAGTCACCCATTTCGCCTTCAATTTCTGCTTTAGGTGTAAGAGCAGCAACAGAGTCAATAACGACCACATCGACTGCGCTGGAACGAACCAACATATCCGTAATTTCTAAGGCTTGTTCGCCTGTATCGGGTTGAGAAATAAGTAATTCATCGACATTGACACCGAGTTTTTTTGCATAAGCTGTATCAAGCGCGTGTTCTGCATCGATAAATGCGGCTATGCCACCCGCGCGTTGACAACAGGCAATCACATGCAGGGTCAATGTTGTTTTGCCAGAGGATTCAGGGCCATAAATTTCGGCGATACGTCCATAAGGCAAACCGCCAATTCCAAGCGCTATATCAAGCATTAAAGAGCCTGTGGAGATGGCTTTAATATTGGGTACTTCGGGTGCGTCACCCAAGCGCATAACAGAACCTTCACCGAATTGTTTCTTAATTTGGCTTAATGCGGCGCCTAAAGCCTTTTTTTTGTTATCTTCCGTTGGCATTCATAAACTCCTCTTGATTGATAAACGATTATAAAGATAGGGGATGGAAATATATCTAGCTCATTATATTCAGCTTGTAGGATAAAGCAAATAAATTAAGTCTTGATTAGCTTGGCATATTTTTAAGCAATTCGACTAATTGCCCAATACAATAAAGCGGCAGATTACCTATATCCCCATCTTTTTTTAGATTCATCAGCGAGGCACGAAGTAACAAGGCAGGGTGGTATTTTTCTTGATAGACAAGTAGGCTTTTCTTTTTACGTGATATTCCCGTTTTGACTTCCAGGGGAAATAAAGCTCCCTCTTGTTCTATAATGAAATCCACTTCGGCTTTGCCTTCGCTCGTCCAGTAGTAAAGAGGATATTGTTGTAATTTTAATTCCTGTGCAATAAAGTTTTCAGTGAATGCACCATGAAACTCAGAAAACAATCCTTCCTCATTCGTGATTATTTTTGCAGGAAGATGACTCATCGCAGAAAGTAATCCTACATCTAAAACAAACAATTTAAAAATATTTCTATCCATAAAGCCAGCCAAAGGTAGCTTAGGTGTATTGATATGATAGGATTTATCAATTAAACCCGCGTCTACTAACCATTGAATAGCTGTTTCATATTCTCTTCCGCGCGCGCTTTGTCGCAATGCGGAAAAAATAAATTTTTTATTTTCTTTTGCAAGTTGTGAAGGAATAGATTCCCAAATAAGAGAGATTTTCATGAGTTGTTCTTTGGGGGCGTGTTTTGCAAAATCTAATGCATACGCATCTAAAATTTCATTCTGAATTTTTCGTACGGATAATATATCTTGAGTTTTGATATATTCCGCAATAGCTTCTGGCATGCCGCCAATGAACATGTATTTTTTCAAAAGAAAAAGTAAATCACGGTGAAAAGGTTCTGGAATGGGATTAAATTTATTTTGTTGCGTTAAAAATTCACGTAATTTATTTTTCCCTAGAGCGTCTAAAAATTCAAAAAATCCTAAAGGATGGAGATCAAGAAAGTTCACTTTCCCAACAGGAAATCCTTTCGTATGTGTTAATTTAACGCCTAATAGCGAACCAGCAGCTGCAATATGATATTCATTGGCTTTTTCATTAAAATATTTCAAGCTATTTAATGCGGCAGGTGATTCTTGTATTTCATCAAAGATCATTAATCTATTCTCAGCTTGTAATGGCTGGTCGAGATAAATGCTGAGGCGTTCTATTATGGCAGATGGTGAAAGATGCTCCATAAAAAAATCATTTAATTTGGGGTCTTCTTCAAAGTTTAAATAAGTACAGGAAGTATATTCTTGTTTGCCAAATAATTTCAGTAAATGTGTCTTGCCCACTTGACGCGCGCCACGCAAGATAAGTGGCTTGCGGTTATGAGATGTTTTCCATTTGAGAAGCTTGTGATAGAGGTTTCGATTCATATACCAGTCAGTGTACGTATTTTCTTGAGTCATTGCAAGAAATACGTTCCGAAAAAGTGATAATTCCCACATTATTCGTTCCTAAAACGTGATGTATATCACATTATTCGTAACTAAAACGTGATTAATATTTATAACCCTTTGAAAATTAATATATTTGTTAATATTTCTAAAGCGGCCTGAATAGATTGCTCTCGAATAGATTTACGGTCCCCTGAAAAAAGATGATGTGTTATTTTTGTAGGAGTATTAATAGCTGCACAGGCAATCCAAACTGTCCCAAGAGGTTTATTTGACGTCGCACCATCAGGGCCTGCGATTCCTGTGATTGCAATACTGACCTGCGCTTTGCTATGATGCAAAGCCCCTTCCGCCATTTCCCGCGCTGTTTGCTCACTGACGCTACCCACTGTATTAAGTGTTAATTCGCTGACACCCAGTAATTCTATTTTTGATAGATTGCTATAAGTAATAAAACCGTGTTCAAACCAAGTAGATGAGCCAGGAATAGCAGTTATAGCATACGCCAGGCCGCCGCCCGTACAGGATTCTGCTGTCACTAACTTCCAAGCGCGTGTTCTTAATTGTTCTCCGAGGTTAGAGGCAAGTTGTTCAATAGTCGTTGTCATGCTAGAATGCTCATCTTTTTTTCAGATTCTAAAGCTTATATTCTAACATCATAAACAAATAAGAAAGAGAGATAATTGTTATGCTAAGAGATGTAAATTATTATGATGTTTTGGGGATTCCAAGGGATTTTGTTGTAATATTTCCTGATCCTTTGCGTGAACTGAAAAAAATCTATTTTATTAAAGCTAAATCCGCTTCCTCTGTTGAAGAATTGTCACAATTACAACACGCTTATCAGACATTAAGTAATCGCGAGTCCCGTAGCCTTTATAATGCGGCGTTTTGTAGCGGTAGCTCGGATGGATGTGGAGAAAAAAAGAATGCGGCTTCTTCTATTGAAAATCCCTTCTACAAAGCTATTGAAGCAAATAATTTAGAAGAAGTAATAGCTCTTATCAAACAAAAAAATGAAAAAGAATGGCATGTATATGAAGCTTTGGGTAATACTCCATTGCGGAAAGCTATTCATAAACGTTTTACTTTAGAGTGTATTTCTTTCACTGGTCGAAGAAAGGAGGTAAGTGCTGGTTCTTTAAAAAATAGTAAAGGCATCCTAGATAATTTATTCGATGCTTATATGAAAACTTTTGAAGAGAGGTGTGCTGTATTAAGCTCGTCTTATGACCTCAGCGTTGTTAGGTGCGCAATAAAAAATGAGTTTAGTCAATTGAATACCTTACCGATTTCAAATATTCCAAACGCCTCAGAAAAATTAGATAAGCTATATGCTTTTGAGCTCATTCTGCGGGATGCTTTAACACTTGTATCATCAAATGATGACGCAGAGAAAGCTTATGCCATTGAAGAAATAAAAGAATTTATTGCAA
>JAJONP010000161.1 GCA_021323555.1 Gammaproteobacteria bacterium
ACATTTAAATTAATTTTTAAGCCTTATGAGGAGGTAAACGACATAGATCAGAATGAAATTACCATCGCCAAGACGGAGATGTTTTCTGATACAGACGGGGTACAATCCGTCATTGTAGGGCTTGGATATAAGCAATTAAAAATCAATGCAGGTATGTTGCTGCTGCGTCTTCAGAACGATTTAGAGCAGGAACTTGAAGACAAGGTTATGGAATAACAGGAGCAAATGAAATGATGAGCAAAAAAGAGTTTGCAAAAAAAGTGCGTGGAGAGGCAAAAGCAATCGCTAAAACAATCCATCAAAAATTAAAGATTGAGTTTCAAGGATATAACTTTAGGGTGAGAACTGATTCAGAGATAGGTCATCCATGTATAGCAGTAACGCTTAAATGTGTACCTTCTTATCTATGCGTCCAAAAGGGACAACTGTCAGAAGTTGCTAAGATCGATATCAAGCGTGTTGAAACTCTGCTTTCAAAGTACCGTATTAAAAAGCCAAAGAACGAAGCCGAGGGTTACTTCTTTATGAAAATCTGCACGGATAGTTACTCTTCTACGAGATTTTATCACGTGGGTGATTAGCTAGAAACAAATGAAATAAGAGAGTGATTTATTGACTAAAAAGTGTTGTGTACAAAGTTTGCATAAATTTATTTGGATAAATGATTTATTTAAATCTTCTGCAAGCTATCGCAATACAAATCGAATGTGATCGGAATATTTCGATCACTATAGGCGGACTTGGTAACAAAGAGGATCAACGCATCTCATTCTGCTAGCAAGTCTAAAACGGCTGCCTCATTTGAGGCAGCGCCAAAGAGGAGTGATATCAACACCCCTCGATGGCTTACCACTATTAACAACGAGGTGTTAACAATGGCTAAATCCATTCTAAAACAGCAGCAGGCTAATTTAAAGCCAAAATCTATCACTTATCCGAAGGGTCTTAAGGGACTCAAGCAACGTTTATCGCTTGCTCACCGTATTGTACACACATTGGTGGACAGGGGTTGTTGTCCAGAGACTTATTTCAGGTTGACAGCCCTGACGGAACAAGTTGATGAGTGCCAGGCTATGGTGAAGGAACTGTTGTCATCGCCTAAACCAAAAGTGCCTTCTTAATTTAAAGCATATAAGGTTTAGGAATGATTTTGAGCGAGAGCGTCAGGTTTATATTTTTAGGTTTATATTTCCTTCTCCTAGAGTATGAGCCTCCCCAATGGCAACGGTTACCGCTTGAGTGCTTAGATCTGCCCCTGTGACAAGACATGGCTCAGGGGCGGATTTTTTTGCTGACCTCCCCCCACTAAAAGCTACCGTTCAAAAATAGAAAAAAACGGTATATGGGCTTAAGATGGCTTAACCTGAGAGGGAGTAGAGAAGGAGGAAAAAAAGCAAGTTTACCGAAGAGCAAATAGCCTTTGCCTTACGGCAGGCAGATACCGGGGTGAGCGTGGAAGAAGTCTGTCGAAAAATAGGCATAGGGCAAGCGACGTTTTATAACTGGCGCAAGAAATATGGAGGACTTGGGGTAGCTGAGTTAAGGCGGTTAAGGCAGCTGGAAGAAGAGAACAGAAAACTGAAACAACTGGTGGCAGATTTATCGCTAGATAAAGCGATGCTGCAGGACGTGCTTAAAAAAAAGCTCTAAGGCCTGCTGTGAAACGAGAGTTGGTGGAACATCTACAGCAGGTTTTTGCCGTCAGCTTAACGCGAAGCTGTCATGCCATGGGGATTAAACGCAGTGTATATTACTATCGAAGCAAACGTTACGATCAAGCCTCGCTGCGGGCACGGATCCAGGAGATTGCCCATGCGCGAGTCCGGTATGGCTACATGAGGATTTATATCTTGCTAAGGCGAGAAGGCTGGCAGGTAAATCACAAACGTATTCATCGCCTATATAAGCTGGAAGGGTTGAATTTACGAAGAAAAATGCGGCGTCATAAAAGCAGTACAGCAAGGGCATTCCGGGATCTGCCAACGCAAATAAACCAGGTTTGGAGTATGGATTTTGTATACGATGAATTGTTTAATGGTCAGCGTTTGCGGTTTTTAACCGTGGTAGATATTTTTACGAGAGAATGTTTGAAAATAGCAGCAGGACATCGGTTAACAGCGGAGGATGTGGTAGAAGCGATGAATCAAATCACTGAAAACCGATCTTATCCCCAACAAATCTTTGTGGACAATGGAAGTGAATTTGCTTCAAGGCTGTTGGATCACTGGGCGTATCAACATCAGGTTACGCTTGCTTTTTCAAGGCCGGGGAAGCCGACTGACAATGCATTTATTGAATCTTTTAATGGCTCCTTTCGGGACGAATGCTTAAACGTCCACTGGTTTTTGTCCCTGGAAGATGCCAAAATAAAGGTCGAAAACTGGAGAGAGGATTACAATTTAAACCGCCCCCACAGCGGATTAAATTACCTTCCCCCAGCGAGTTCGCGATGAAATTAAGGGCAGCCCAAACCTGAAATTTTTCTACTTTAGGGCAGTAGCATTTTCGGGGAGAGGTCAGAATCGATGTTAATGCTTTCATTTAGGCATCTTCTTAAAGATTTAGGGTTGATTTGATTTCAAATGGCATACTTCCTTAATTCTTATTAGATAATTTTAAAATTCATTAAATCACTTTTATTTGTTTTGCACCTTGACCTTAATCAAGCATGATTTTTTTATGTTTTCTATTCTTGTAACATTATACTCTTTTCCTTTAGCAAATTCTATGTATTAGGAAAATAGTGAAGAGCATCGAATTAACTAACCGAATATTTACTCGTGCTTGGCTATGATCTTCTTTAAGACTTACCTCCAATGATCCCTGCAGATGAATCTCAATTTGCCCCTGTTTTCTAATCACTTCTTTAAAGGGGTCAATAGATCTAATCCAAATTCGTTAGAAATTAACGAACAGAACGTTGCACTTGCGAAAGAGTGTTTCGGAGGGGTCATAGCGACCATAATATAGAATTTGATAAAACAGAGGAGTATAATAGGGTAAAATATTTTATTATCTTTTTTCTAATCATTTTACAGGGGGAAATTATGCTTCACTCATCTTCATCTAAAACGGTAAGTAAACCGTCTATTAGTCATCAACACCCATTAGTACTGGCTAACCACAATTATGAAATTTTATTAAAAGGGGTGGAAACGATTGAGGATTACGCTATTTTTGTGCTTGATCCATAAGGGCGTATTTTAACCTGGAACAAAGGGGCAGAAAGGATTAAAGGCTATCGCGAGGAAGAGATAGTCGGGCAATCCAGTATCATATTTTATACGCCAGAAGCGGTTTCGCAGCACAGTCTTGAACACGAGCTTGAGACAGCCAAAATCCAAGGAAAGTTTGAAGCAGAAGGATGGCGGGTACGCAAAGACGGTACGTTGTTCTGGGCGAATGTCGTCATTACTGCCATTTATGATGAATCAAAGGAGAATATTGGTTTTATTAAAGTCAGCCATGATTTAACAGAGCGCAAACAAGCGGAGCGTGAATTGGCAAAAAGCGAGCGTGATTACCGGACGCTTGCTTCAATTGCGCCGGTAGGTATTTTCCATTTTACAGCCGAAGGTAATTTACTCTATCCCAATCCGCAGGCCTGTCGATTCATGGGGCTATCGTTAGAAGAGGCAGTGGGTAAAGGCTGGTTAAAGGCTATTCACCCGGAAGATAGAGAAGCAGTCATTACTCAGTGGGAAAAGGCACTCAAGACAGGAAAAACGTTTACCTCAGAATATCGTTTTTTTCACCAGAAAAATAATAAAACCATTTGGGTTATCAACCAGGCGAGACCTGAACTGGATGAAAAAGACCGGGTAAAAAGTTATGTGCAAACTATTACTAATATTAATAAGCGTAAAATGCTTGAAGAAAAAGAACGCGAGAAAGCAGTGCTTGAAACAACACAAGCAGCACAGCGTAAAATGCTAGAGGTGGCTGAAATTAATCAAAAAAACCTCAAAGAATTTATGGATACTATTTGCCATGAAATCCGCAACCCCTTAAACGGCATGGTAGGCAGTACAGAAATGTTAAAAGAGGCTATCGTCCACTTAAAATCCCTGTTAAAGAAGCATAATAAAACCTTGAGCTTTGAAATAGGCAGTGATCTTACGACCACCCTGGAATCCCTTATCGATCTTTACGAAAGTTTACAGCAGAGCGTTCAGCAACAAAAAATTATTGTGGATGATGTATTGGATGCTTCCAAGCTTGAACACAATAAATTAGAGTTAAAAGTGGCTCCTTTTAGCCCTAAAGGCATTGTCTTAGCCTCTGTTCGAATATTCAGCGCTCAATTCAAGCAAAAAGGCATTCAACTTGACCTTAAATTACCTGACAAGGACATTATTATAGAAGGGGATGCGGTGCGGTTAAAACAG
>JAJONP010000162.1 GCA_021323555.1 Gammaproteobacteria bacterium
AGGTAGGTTTATGGGTTTGCATTATGTGACTAAATAGAAGATTTTAGTTGAGTAATCGGATTTATCGGTCTCTGCGTTTCTGTTTATCATTTCTTTCGAAATTTGTATTCCATTTAATCGTTCGTATGCAATGACTTTTTAAATCTTCCTTATCATTTGCGTGAACCAGGCGTTCTGACGAATTTTCTCCTGCAGGATACAGAAAAATTTACGGTGAAGTATATCTGACCGAAGAAGAATGTCTATTAGGGCTTTCAGCAGTTGGTTTTTTAAAAGATCGTTAAAGTGAGCCAAAAAAATATTAATTTCGTCAGACACTAACCCATTTTTCGGCATATCATTAGATAAAAGAGGGAAATGACAAAAATATACAAAATTTTAGTACAGTCTTAATTTTTCTTTCCTGGTCCAATTTTATTCACTCAGGCACTCTCGTTGTTTTTCTGCAGCACTGACCCTTTAAACCTAGATTCTCCATTAGACCGCAGCTACTTCGTAGAAGAGCTAATGAACACAACAAGCTGGGTTAAAAATGAGATCGCGAATTGCGCGCAACGTTACAAAGCAAAGCACACTACTTTTAAAGCGGCCTGGATAGAGTCATTCTTCGTGGTCATAGCCGCTATGTTATCTTCTTGTATGCTATTTGCAAGAATGTAGAATAGATTTTTGGGCAACCGTCGCCTGCGGCAGACGGTGAGCAAAGATCAACCCCTGGCCCACCCGCCTGCCCAAAGGCGAGGCGTTGCCCAAGCCCCACATTACAATACTACTAATTAAAAATATATTCTACATCCGGGAAAACAGCATACAAGAAGGGTTCTTAAAATTGTGGAAATGTTTTTATTAAAGGCTACTTGGGAAAAAAAATTTATTATAATAAAGTAGCGTCTGGAGCGTGGCAGTCACCTTCCTCCTAGCCCTTCTCACTCCGCTGGGGAGAGGACTAAGATCTACACCCGGTTCGAATTCATACATACCTTTAGCAGCAAACATGAGGCTTTTCTATCCCGGACTCACGTTAAGCTTAGTCATCATGAATTATTGAGAACGTTGTCGTCTAGTTACAAAAATAGTAAACCGTCGGTACAATCTTATATTTCTTTACTATTTCATTTTCTAACCGTGCCCGATTTCCTCCTTATTTTTTTGCAATACCTACTCCCCAAACAAGCAATTACTGAATTTGGTGCGTATATCGCCAACGCCAAAGCTGGGTTTGTCACCACGGGAATTATTCGTTGGTTTATTAAAAGATATGGCGTCAATATGAATGAGGCACTCAATTCAGATATAGCTAGCTATGCAAGCTTTAATGAATTTTTTGTTCGTCCATTAAAGGCAGATGCTCGTCCCATAACCGCTGCCGATTTTACTTGCCCAGCAGATGGTACGATCAGCCAATTAGGGGAAATTGAAAAAGATCAGATTTTTCAGGCTAAGGGACACCATTTCAGCACGGCAGATTTGGTTGGTGGCGATGAGCAACTAGCAGCCCAATTTAATAATGGCCATTTTGCCACTATTTATTTGAGCCCGAAAGATTATCATCGGGTTCATATGCCTTGCGACGGCCGTTTAATGCGCATGATTTATATTCCTGGTGATTTGTTTTCTGTCAATCCGGTAACAGCACGAGGCGTTCCCAATTTATTTGCGCGTAATGAGCGGGTGGTTTGTGTATTCGAATCTGAGCATGGGCCGTTTATACTTACCTTGGTCGGTGCAACTATCGTTGGCAGCATGGCGACTGTCTGGCACGGCGTGGTTAATCCACCGCGGACTAACAAAGTTCGTTCGTGGGACTATACGTCACAAGCTATTTATCTAAAGCAAGGTCAAGAAATGGGGCGTTTTTTACTTGGCTCGACCGTTGTTTTGCTCTTTCCTGCGCGAATATTAACGTTTAATGATGAGTGGCACGCTGGCACGCAAGTGCGTTTTGGTCAATCTATGGCACGGTGGCTTTAACCTTTATTGCTATGTTTAAACACAAGCACACTTGCCATTAGTGACAGTGGAAAAATCCACATTGAAAGTCCGAATATACGAATGTAATCTTTTCCGTCATGTCATTCTGAAAAAATGCTTGGCGAACTGAGGGCGCCCATATCCGAACTAAAGTTATTTTAAGAACACTTCACAACGTTACCTATCAATATTAAACCTGTAAATTTCGCGACTATAGAAAAGGTTCGCGAACCTGTTATCCGCAAAAACTTACGAATAACCAACGGCCATTAATAAATAATCGAATAAATTAGCAGAATATTTGAGCATTGACAGTGGAGGTCCACTTTATATTACGGATGCGTGACTGAAAGCTATTTTTTCCGGTTACCTCGAATGGGTTGTTTCATAGATTGTTTCACTTGTTGTGATATCGCAGATTGGAATTCTATAAAATCTTTTCTTTCTTTTTGATAATCCGCATTTTGTGGATCTAAGTCAAGCGCTCTATTTATCGAATGCATGGCTTGTTTAAAATGGATCGATGCCTTGTTGACGTCCATTAAATTTTTATACGCTCTGGCGCCAAGTTGGCTATGACACAAATAGTCGATGAAAAAGTACGTATGCTTTGCGCTATCAGAAACAAAATGGCCGCCTTTTAAATTGGTAAAAACAAAATGTTGAGTCGAAATTTTACTCATACAATCCAATGATAAATTGCAATATTTATTTACTTGATTGGCGTCTTTTTCACGGAAATATTCTTTGGCAATTAAACTGTATTTTCTGCCTAAATAAAACCACACCAGATTACTATTAGCATTATATTTTTTTAGAAAACCTAGTAATTTGATTGCAATGGTGTTTAATTTATCAAAAGAAAAAACTTCATCTTTGCAGTAAAAGTGAATTAACAATTCCAACCTTAATTCAAATTCATCACCTTGAAGAACAGGGTCTAATATATGGTATGCGCGTTCTAGATAATACTCCACCGTATTTAGTAAGATAAAAACCTCATCGATCTTATTGAGCTCAACATTATCATGAGCAATGTCATCTAAAAACCGACATATCTTAAGATAAAATTCAACTTTCTGAAAGTTATGGCTTTTTGTTTTATTTGCATTATTTTCCAGGTCGACGAGCTGTTGAACGATCGTTGCAGCATCTTGCTTTTTGTCTATCTCATCAACTGCATCAGTGTAGCAGAGTAATTCAATGTCATTTACGCCTTCGCCGAAGCGCTCTTTGAGCAAACGTTTATTGCTATTAAAAACGTCCAATGCAGTAGTGTTTCTAACAACTATCTGTTTGTCATTTTGATCAATTATATTTTTTTCTAGTAATTTCCATATCCTATGGTTTGTTGTTGTTTTTAATGGTGAAGCGTCAGATATGTTGACCTTATAATTTTCCTGTTGCAAAGCAAATGATACCTCCTGTGATGCCTTCTTTATCTGCAACAAAAGCTTTCCCTTATGCTCTTCATCTACGAATGAAAGCGCATAATTGCAAATTTCAAGTATTTTATGATGTTGTTTAAGAAGAAGATAGGCATGTGAGACAGAATCCAACAATTCAGCGATATTAGAACGTAAATCGGATTCATCGATATAAGAAACTCTATAATTCTTATTTATTCGTAATAAGCTCACCACGTCAAAAAAAATAGAAATAACTCGTTTTGCGTAGGAATCTCTACTCATGTAAATTGAAAATTCTTCTCCACCGTCATTCGTTATTTTATTTACCAAATAATCGAACGGATCGCCATCTTTTATATTAAGAGTGTTAATGAAATTTTCGAACGCTTCTGCCATCGCGCTCATATTCACAATTTTTTCAAACATTTTTTCAAAACATGCTATCGCTTTTTTTGGTTCGTAATTTGAAATGTAGCAAAGAGTTAGCATTTTTGTTGCTAACAACTCATAAAGGTCAATGCCGCTCTTTATTTTACCCACATCAATTTCGATAACGGCATCCTCGGTTATTTTAAAAAAGCGCTCAGAATTATCAAGATAGTCTAAACAATTTTTATAGTGCTCAACCGCCTGAGTATATGACTTAAGAGTAATAAATGAATCTGCTAAACTAAAAGCAACTTCGACACCTTTATGACTCGATACAGAATACGTATTAATCGTATTCAGTGCCTGGAAACTGCGATATGCGGGCAATACGTTATCATTGAGCCCTGCTGCAAATTTCGCTTTGTTAAAATTAAGTACCTCATGTACTAAAGCATTGTTTCGTTCCCCTACTGCTGTTTTTTTAGCGTCTTGTAGGATGTTGTAAGAATTAAGATTATCAGCAGAGGAAGTTTTTGTGTGTGCTAGCGCATTCAAATATTGTCCGGTCACTGCCGTAGCAAATTCGATAGCGGCTCTCTTTTTTTCTTCGTCTATGTCCGCGCACTCAAT
>JAJONP010000163.1 GCA_021323555.1 Gammaproteobacteria bacterium
CATACTTTAGATCATGTTGCCTATTACCATGATTCAGGGATATTATTTTGTGGTGATACGCTTTTTTCAGCGGGATGCGGTCGTGTATTTGAGGGAACATTTGAGCAAATGTATATGTCATTAGAGTTATTAAATTCTTTGCCTGAATATACAAAAATTTACTGCGCACATGAATACACTTTATCAAACTTATTGTTTGCAAAAGCAATAGAGCCTAACAATTTTTCAATTCAAGAAGCTATAACTGATGTTGAAAATAAGCGTAAAAATAATTTTCCAACTTTGCCATCTACTTTATCTTTCGAGAGAAAGGTTAATCCATTCTTAAGATGTCATGTGCCTGAGATAATAAAAATTGCTCAAGAGCACTCTCAAGAAATAATAGAAACACCCATAGATGTATTTAGAGAATTAAGATTATGGAAAAATAACTTTGTGGCGTAGGATATGAGTAAGCCTATAAAAATCTCTTTAGAAAAAATCATAAAACGAAAAATAGGATTACGTATTATACTGTTTCTTTCATTTTTGCGCATTCTTATTATTTTACAAATGATGAAGAGCTATTATTCCAATCTAAATAAGATACAGAAACGGGTAATTCAAGATTCGATAAATTTTGAAAATTTTACGATTAGTCAAACGCTCGTTAACAACCCTTTTTCAGTCAGTTTAAATTCACATCGAATTAAAGAGGATCTTTTGGAAAGGTCCAATGTTTATAAAGCATTAAGCAAAGAAAATGATCCTGTAGAGTTTTATCGGAAATTAGAAACCATTATAAATTTAGGCTGCCCACCAAAAATTTTCTTTAATTCAGGCTTTAGTGAGGTGGTATGTGAAGAGAGAAAATTTATTTAATTTTTGTCTTCACATACCCTATTTTACCTGTATAACTTGCGCTTAGAGGACTTTATGAGAAGGACATTCATTTACTCCGGCATGAATAACTTGAGATGTGCAGAAACGATAGAATAAAAAAATGCTTGGCCAAATCAGTGATTGAATTATATCTTAATACTTTAATTGAGTCTGTTGAATAGTTAAGCGTTTCTTTATTCTTTTAGTTCCATAGCTATTAAATTTCCATGTACTTCAAGATCGTCATAGCCCCAAAACCCGCCTGATGGCTTTATTCCAAAAGAATATAAGCACTCTAAATGCGAGAAAGAACTTATCAAAGAAGCTATCGTTTTATGCAGAATATCCAGGAATATTTTTTTACCACTACAAGAGTATATACCAATACCAAAAGTTAAAACTTTTTTAAAATCTTCACATTCCAAGTCAATTTTCCGGGGGCATTGAAATATATCAGGATCTCTATTTGCAGAAGCAACCATCAACTTTAATTGGTCTCCTTTTTTAATGCTTATGTTATGAAAAGTTTGGTCTTGCGTAGAAAAGCGAGTGACAAAGAGGATCGCTGGGAAATAGCGTATCAATTCATAAAGAGAGAAAGAATTTATTGATGCATGGTTCTCATGCAATGTTTTATAAAGAGAGGGACGTGATAGAAGTCCATAGACAATATTAGAAAATTGTATTTTTGTGGTGATAAATAATGGTATAATAACATTCAATAGATTTGAAAAAATATGTGTTATACTAGCCTGTTTATGGCGTTCTTCGATGTAACTTCTTAGTATAGAACCACATGGTTTAGTGCCCTCAATATAATTAACCAAACAGTGATAAATTTCTTTCATCATTGTTTCACTTCTCATATCAGGATCAGTTTCTTTTTTAATAAAAGGTGTTAGTTGTTTTAATAGATTATTTATTTTTTGTGCATCTTCTAGGGCTATACCAAACCAATTTGACAAAAATTCCTCTAAAATAGGTTCTAAAAAGTTTTGGCTTATCTTAAAAGTGGCTTGGGAATCAACCTTAGTGAAGGTGCGTTTGGCTGCTTCATCAACAATCTTTTCAACAGATAGAGTATTTTTAAATAAAATATTCATCATGTGATCTCGATACAATTTATGCTGAGTATCACTGCTATTCATGGAGTTGTTTTCTATAAAAGCCGAAATATATTTATATTTTTTAATAAGAAAATTTTCTGCTTGAATAGCATTAGAACGAATATATAGTGGAGATGTTGAGACATGAAAAATATCAGTATATCTTGTTAAAATCCAACATTTATCTTTTTCTGACCAATAAATTGGGCATTCATCTCGCATTTTATCTAGCAGGAGATATGAAGAGTCAGAATAGCTTATATCCTTAAGGGAATATTCTTTTGCATTTTTCATAAGTATCACATTAATTATAGCAATTAGCAGTGGTTCAATTAAAAAATTATATTTAAAATAAACTAGATAAGAAGACGGTGCATTCTAACCTGAAGGGCGACAGTCCTCCAAATTTTAAACAAATTAGACCAGCTGATGGATTTTTCAAAAATTTTCCTATAAAATCAGTAGAGAAGCGAGATTTAGAAATAAATATTTCTAACAAAGTGATCACTAAAAACACAAAATTGTATGATAAATTTTTGATTTTGTTGGAGCTGGCGATCCGATTTGAACGGATGACCGGCTTAAGAGCGATAAGCGATTAAATCTCTAAAGAAATCTTAAACTTGTTGTTCATTTGTTGGGCTACAGATCGCAACATAAGCATATTTAGGAAAACAATATGATACATTTGCGTATTTCTAACAACATTAATGTACTTTCGCGACAGGAGCTCTCTTTTTTAAATTGGCCATTTATTTTGTTGATAACCTTTAATTTTAGATAGTTCAATTTCCTTAGAAACAGACACAAATTAAAAGCACAATTTAATTGCAATAATTACTTATTCTATATACAATATCTTCTATAAAATCAATTATGAAGTTAAGTGCCGCTTGATAGAAGTAGTGTTTTTGAAAGGTCTAGAGCATGAGTGAAAAAAAGTCAAAAACAGTATTGATCCGCAATAGCACCGTTGAGTTTTTACTGTTTACTCAAGAAACTGGTGAAAATAGTGTCGAAGTTCGTTATGAAAATGAGACCATTTGGTTAACCCAGAAATAAATAGCGCTGCTTTTCGATACATCCGTTGATAATATTAGCCTGCATCTCAAAAACATATTTACTAATCAAGAATTAACCGCTTATTTGAATCGGATTTTGATAGAGAAGTAAAACGCTTTAATTCAGTTGATGAATTATTTTAAAGATTTGCAAGATGAAGAAGAATGTTGAAAGTTTTAGCTATAGAATATACTTTCTCAATTGTTCTCTCATGCTCTGAATCTGGCCTAACGCTCGTTGATTAAATTCATTGAGATAAACGTCATGTCCGAAGTCTGTTTTTATTGATTTTTTAATGTCAAAATTTTCACTTTTCCACGGGAAAAGTAATTTAAAAATGGCTGTTTCTTTAATTTCTTTTTTGCCTTTGGAATAAACATATTCAAGCATGGCTACTCTTATCCCTTTTATTGTGTTGTCAAAAAATTCGTTAAATGCTTTGATTATGGACGACAGTTCTAAAAACCTTCCTAGAGTCTTAATTTTCCGTTGAAGGCGGCAGAGAACTTTTAGCCTGCCTGTCAAATCGTTTATAACAAAAAATTATTAACGTAAAAAGAAGTAGGATAATTATTAATCCGATAATGGCTAGTAGCATATAAGAACTCTTGCTAGGTTCACCCGCATGATTTAAAAAAAACGAAGATATGATATTTACTGATATAACACTCCCAATCGAATACCCAACTGATCGAGATATTTGGTTTAGACTAAATGCCTCGGCGGCATCTGATTTGTTTAGATTATCCTTGATAATATGTGGTATCGCTCCAAAAATAAGTCCAATGCCATATCCACACAAAGCCATACAGATGAATTCGAAAATGATTTCCCTATTAATAATCATAAAAGCGATAATGGATAGAAAAAGGAATATACTGCCGACCAGAGCTTTAGTATAACTGCTTAAATGATTTAAGGTAATATATCGAGAAATAAGAGTCGCAACGGAAAAAGGTACCAAAACTAGGCCTGCCATTAATGGCGTTTCAGAGAGTCCTGGAAACGAAGGTTGCTGTATACGAAGCATTGATGCTGTGATCAAAATATAGATTACTGTTCCCGATAATATTGAAACAGCGTTAGTCATAAGAGTTTCGGGCAATTTTATTACCCTGATGCTAACAATAGGATTTTTGACTTTTGTCTCAATCTTAATCCATACAAGTAATAACAGGCAGAATCCTGTAAAATATACCAGAATGCTTTCTATGCCTGAATTTGATTCTAGGGCATTAAACAGTAAAATTAAAAGGGTAAGTTTTAGGGTGATAAGAATAGAACCAGAAAGGTCAAACTTTTTCTTCGTATTCTCTTTAACATTGATTAATTTTAATGCCATTATTACT
>JAJONP010000164.1 GCA_021323555.1 Gammaproteobacteria bacterium
TCCCCCAGGGCTTGTCCCCATTATTATTTAAAAGGAGACAAGTGATGACATTAAAGAGATCTATCAGCATTGAGTGGGACATTGACGATGTCCTAGAGGTTCGGCCTAATTTAACCAAACTGCAAGCATGTAAAGTTCTAGCGTATGTTCTTAGAAAACATGATGCAAATATCGGGATCAATTGGGACGTCCTTGAATGCTTCAGTGATATGTTATTTCCTGATAAATCGTCAGAAAATAATTAGCCATTTTGATTTTTTTATCAACCCTGTGGGGAAATCCTCACAGGGGTTTCTCCGCCATTTAATTTTACTTAGGAGAAATTTTCATGAATAAAAAATTTAGCTTGGATCAACTGGAACATTTTACAGGCTGTGATGAGTTGTTTAAGCACTGGCTCTGTCGAATGCATTATACAGAAGGCGTGAAATATTTAGCAGATGAAACAGGCAGTTATTGGCTAATTGACGAGATTGCATTCATAATTTTGTCACGTCTTCTTAAAAAAAATAAAGATTGGTTTTATCTTATCGAACTATCAGTTAAGAGAGATCGATCAATGGTGATTAGTATCAGCGATGGCGATGGCAATACCTATTTGAAACACCCTGTTCTCTGGACTGACTTTCCTATAATTGATGAGACCGTCCGGTTGTATTTGTGTGAATCAGAGGAAAATTATTGTTTAATGTTGCCAAGCGAATACTAATACTTCAACGGTGCCCCATGACACTGGGGCTTTTTTAGCTTTTTATCTTTCTCCATGCTTTGATGAAAATACCTATCATTTTTTTAAATCTGTTAGGGCAGAATAAAAGGGTATCCTGACGAATTTCAAAAAATGCTGATGTAACCGATTCAATAAGAAATAAGATTAGCCTTGTCGCCATTCTGCACGACTCAAAACAGCAGAATTAAATCAAGCGGGTGTTATGAAAACTTGATTGCCATTGCAAAGTGGTTGATGCCCACCTTATTTCTCTCTATTTTTACAATAGAGTTTTTAATAACCCTCTCGGGGAATATTCTTTTCCCTGAGGGGCTTAAGATTTTCTCCGATTTTTTATTTTTGGAGAAAATCGATGTTTAAAAATATATTTAAAAATGAAACCCCAAGCTTCAGTGGTTATGGTTATTTGTATGAGATAAGACATTATGAGAATGATGAATTTGATGCTTCATTCGATTTAATAAATGCCGGTTATAGCCCTGGAGGCGGTGATGCATTCGTGAAATGTCGATTTAATATGGACGCATTTCCTATCCTAGCGCGATTGGATCGCTATTTATGCCAAAAGAAAACTGTCATAGTAAAATTTGATGCAAAATATGATGGCTTTCAGCCGTCTTTAGGTGAGCTAGAAGGTGACTTTGGTTTTCTAGTGCATTATGGCAAGCTGCTTAAGGTGTATGAGGCTTATGTGGAAGATGTCGGTGTTTTTCATCCTGATAGATTCCCAAGGGATGATGATGCTTCTTCGAATACGCATGATTTTAAGAGATGCATCCACATTACATGGCACATTGAGGATATTTTATTTGCTCGACCTCGTTTAACTCTAACGTAAGCGTGTCAGGTTTTAAGTCATCTTGATTCCAACTATGCAAAGGTAGGAATCTATTGGGAAGTCATTAAAAAAGTCAGTGATACACTCTTTCCTGATCATTCATCAGAAAAGAATTAGCTATTTTGTTTTTTATCCACCCTGTGGGGAAATCCTCACAGGGAATTTCTTCGCAGTTTAATTTAACTTAGGAGAAATGTTTATGAATCAAAAATTAAGTTTAGATGAATTAAAGGGCTTTACACGGGCTGATAAGATTTTTCGGTCTTGGATCCATCAAGTATGTTATACAGAAGGCGTAAAATATCTCGCAGATAAAACAGATTCTTATGGGCTCATTGACGAGATTGCACGTGTGATTTTACCAAGTCTACTTAAAGAACATAAAAAAAAGTTGTATGTCATTGAACTGTCTGTTAGCGAACATCAGTCAATGGCTATTATTATCAGCGATGGCAATGGCACTATTTATTTGACACACCCGATCAATTGGACTGATTTCCCTGTAGGGGACAAGAACGTCAAATTGTATTTGTGTAAATCAAAGAGACAGTATTGTTTAATGTTGCCAAACGAATATTAATCCTCCCCGTATGCCCCATGTAAATGGGGCTTTTTTATCCGATTATGAAGTTTTTTCATTCATATCAAAGTCAATAAAAATTCCATAGCGAAAGCCAAAGAAAATTCCAACGCAATCGCCAACTAATTTTTATTAATTTTAAATAACAAAATCAAGGAAAAAAACCATGAGTATGAGCCACGCATTCAACGATGTTTTTAATGATAAAAAGAAAGCCCGCCAATGGTATCAGAAAGCTACACAGGCCGCTGGCACGCAAGACTACCAGGAACTTGAAGCCTCTGTTTACTGGCATGTCCTCGAACAAAAGCTTAAAGGCAATCCTTTGTTGGCTGCCTTTAAAACGGTACTTGCGCCAGGCGGAACCGTAACGTCCGAGCAACTGGACGACTGCACTCGAGAAGACAAACTGAGTGAAGCTGAAAACGCCCCTGAGTTACTCCAATTAACCAATGGCCTCATCGGATTCGCTCACTATAAAAACTTAGACAAACGGAATGCGAGGTTACGATTCATCGCAGGCATTCTGGAAGCCTGCTATATTATATTCAACGCGAATGATGCCGATAAAGTCAATCACTGGCACACACTCAAAGACATCCTCGAATCCGTGAAAGACAGCCATCTCAGCGATACACGAGCTATTCCAGACCAGGCCAGAAGCATCGTGGGTTTGTCAGAAAGTTTGACGCATTATAAAACTCAGCTTGTTGCGGCTGTCAGAACAGCAGAACAAATCATACTGAAGGAGCAAGTCATTCAAACAAAACAAGCCATCAAGGACGATTTGAAAAATCTGAATAGCGCCATGAAACAAATCCCTGCGCTTTTGCCACGGTTTATCTACAATGTCTATTCAGATGCCCCCGTGATGACGCTTGACTATCATTTTCTCTATTTAGACCAATCCGAACATATCATCAGTTTAGTCACTGTCGGCATACAGCAAATCATCGGTCTGCCTAATCCTACTTACAATCTGTGTTATGAACACGGGAAATTAAATGAACGTGGTACAAAAATCCATGCCTTGAATCATATTCTTCAACTGCTGGGCGGAAAAAATGAGGTTAAAATGAATGGCCTCGCGCCCGAATTACCGAGGGCTGAAGAAAGCGTCCTCTTTCTTAGAACACTTCGCGAGATGGCACAAGATGAACGTTTGGTGCTTAGCAGCGATGGCAACATGGTTCTTTTTGCAAGGCCAGAGGCGGGCGGTAATAGAAGAGAAATATGTCGTTTTCCGAGTGGTTTTAGCCCTGAAATACTACACACAGATGAAGAGAAAAATTGTCCGAATGACGCCCAAAAGCGACGCCAAGAAGTCGTGCTGGACTACATCGAACTATTGACGCTGACACAAGAACTCCAGCATTGTTTTCAACTTAACCAACAGTACGCACATTATTTAAGTCAAGTCGGCGAGTTAGGGGCTTTTGCCATGATGGATTCGACTTTGCATGAACAGATGGAATTACACAATAAGGAAGTCGCGCATGTCCTTCAGACTAAAATGGAAGAGATTTTAACAGATTTTGCTGTGCCCGTCGAAGGTGCTTTAGGCGCTCATACGCTCTCCAAAGGCAGCGACGAAAGTCGCCGGCGCCAGGCTATCCAAGAAGCCCGTAAAATCATCCAGAATACCAAAAGAAAAGTGGCGACGATTTCGCAGCAGAGTGACGCGATTATCCGTAAACGGAAAGAGACCATGCAGCAAATGAAAGATAATAAAATTTCTTTCTATAAGAGCCTACAAGAACTCTTGCACCACTATCATGAGTTTCGCCGCCTACAAAACCTGCTGGGCAGAAAAGAGGTGCCAGCGCTTTCCAGTGATGCCATCTGCGACATGAACGACAAGGCAAAGAAGTTGGATGATTCTATAAGACCGTCCTCTCTGCCAACTACGCCAATGACAGCCAGCCACGACAGCGAAGAAAAAGAAAAAAAAGAGGAATGCGAATTAGCCCCACCCTATCTCTCGCCCTTATGGACTTATCCTCCCGCCGAAAGAAAATGGCAATACAGAGGTTTTTTCCAATTTAAAACAGCGAGACAGCGTTTACGGTATTATAAGAACGACCAGCGTGAAGCCGAAGAAAAGTATGATCCAGCTGCGTTACTTCGAGCTTACCTTCCCCAAACTGCATCCAAAGCACAAAAACAGACCGAGAGTTCATTTGGTTATCAAATAAGATTACGTTATGACGTGGCTACTGCGTTAAAAAAC
>JAJONP010000165.1 GCA_021323555.1 Gammaproteobacteria bacterium
ACACTTATTGCTTGGCTTCTTTTTTTTAAAGAACATTTATTCTACTCGACCTTCCGTCAAGCGAACCCGCATTCTACAGGCATCTATTCCTTTGTCAACCCTCTTTATCAAAAAGATTTATAAATTATTTGCAAAAATTATTCTCTACAATTTTCAAGCGACCGATTATGATAGGCAGAATTATTTATGGAGCATGCCTGTTATGGCAAAAATATCTCAATCGCCTGATTTACCTAACCTAGAGGCTTCTCTTGCTGAAATTAATGCGCTTATTAACAAGATGGAGCAGGGGGAGCTTAATCTGGAACAATCACTTGCTCAATTTGAACGGGGTGTCACGCTAATCAAGCATGCGCAGAACATTCTGCAAACCGCAGAACAAAAAGTGCAAATTTTGATGAAAAAGAATGGCAATGAGAAACTCATTGACTATGAAGGTAAAGAAGAATGACCGTTCTTTCTCTACCAAGTCTGCCTAATTTAATAAAAACCTGCCAATCACGTGTGACTGCACTTTTTGATTTTTATTTACAAAAAAGAACATCGCCGGCATCTGAATTGCAATGTGCGATGTACTATGCGCTTTCAAATGGTGGTAAACATCTACGTCCTTTATTAGTCTATGCCACTGGATATATTTTTGATGCGTCACTCGAAAACCTGGATATTCCCGCTTGCGCGGTTGAGTTGATCCATAGCTATTCGCTTATTCATGATGATTTACCTGCGATGGATAATTCAGATTTACGTCGTGGGAAACCTGCCTGCCATAAAGCCTTTCCTGAAGCAGTCGCCATCTTAGCAGGCGATGCTTTACAACCGCTCGCTTATGAAATCATCGCCACGCACCCATCCTCTCTCAGCACAGCACAACGACTGAATATGATTTATTTACTCGCTCATGCGAGTGGATTGGATGGTATGGCGGCTGGACAAACACTCGATATGATGGGCGTTCACACACTTGCTTCTCTTGAACAGATGTATGCGCTAAAAACAGGCGCACTCTTCAAGGCGAGTGTGAAATTAGGTATGTTAGCTGCCAATATCAAAGAACATCATGCATTAGATGCTTATGCTGATTATATTGGCCTTGCTTTTCAAATTCAGGATGATTTGCTTGATCTTGAGAATAACTCTGCTTTAACAGGTAAACCTATTGGTTTAGATAACATAAACAATAAAATAACTTATCCCTCACTGGTAGGCATAGAAGACTCTCAAAAAAAAGCTCAAGCATTATTAGAAAATGCAATCCAAACACTCGCCTCGCTTGGAGAGAAGGCAAGTCTATTACGCGCATTAACTCAATCTATCTTCGAACGTAAAAAATAATCTCATAAATTTATTCAGACAGCTTGGGAAAATTAGCGTAAAATAGGTTGATTTTAAAAAATTATTGTATGTATTACCCATAGGAAATATAAATGTATTGCCCTTTTTGTAACGCAAACGATACTAAAGTCACCGATTCACGTCTTATTCGTGAGACTAACCAAGTTCGGCGACGACGCGAATGTTTGGTATGCAAAGAACGCTTTACGACTTATGAACTGGCTGAACTGGCATTACCTTCCGTAATTAAACGCGACAATAGGCGTGATGCATTCAACCAAGATAAACTACGTGCTGGCATTTTGCGTTCTCTTGAAAAGCGGCCTGTGGGTTTAGAACAAATTGAAACTGCAATTAGTCATATCATTCATAAAGCACATGCTTGTGGTGAACGTGAAATTAGTTCAACACAAATAGGTGAATGGGTCATGGAGGAATTACGTAATTTAGATCAAGTGGCTTTTGTGCGTTTTGCTTCTGTATACCGGAGTTTTCAAGATATTAACGAATTTAGAGAAGAAATCAGCCGGCTCGAACATGATAATACGAGGAAATAATAATGAAACCCATTGCACGCCGTCTTGCTCGACAATACGCGTTACAAGCACTTTATCAATGGCAATTATCTCAAGCATTGCCCATTGATATTGAAAAACAGTTTTTGGCAAAACAAATTAATAAAAGAACAGACTGGGCGTATTTCAGAGAATTAATTTATCAAATTCCTGTGCACTCCACAGAGCTTGATAATTATATGACGCCTTTTTTAAGCCGACCTACGCATGAAATTGACCCAATTGAATTAGCTATTTTACGATTAAGTATTTATGAATTAGCTAAGCGTTTAGATGTACCTTATCGTGTTGCAATCAATGAAGCTTTAGAATTAACTAAAAAATACGGTTCAGTAGAAGGTTATAAATTTGTAAACGGTATATTAGATCATGTTGCACGTCATTTAAGAACACATGAAATCGCCGCAAGAAAATAATAGTATGAATGAATTTGATAGTATAAAAAAATTTTTTGAAGCTCAACCTATTCATCGTCCAGATGTCATCCTAGGCATAGGCGATGATGCAGCTATTCTCAAAACAACTTCGCAAAATTTAATTATTACCACAGATACCCTCATTGAGGATATACATTTCCCTAAAAATACTTCTGCTTTTGATATAGGTTTTAAAGCACTTGCTGTTAATTTAAGTGATTTAGCTGCCATGGGGGCTACGCCCGCATGGATTACGCTTGCGCTTACTCTTCCTGAAATTAATGAATCCTGGCTTGAAGAATTTTGCAAAGGTCTTTTTACACTTATGCAACGTTACCATGTACAGCTTATTGGTGGTGACTTAACGCGTGGGCCTTTGTCTATCACAATTCAAGCCCACGGCTTTTCCCCGGAGAACCATGCAATACGGCGTGACAATGCGAAAATGAATGATTTGATTTATGTGACTCATACCCTGGGTGATGCTGCGCTGGGCTTGCTCTATGCCACTCATCAAATAAATATTGATCCTGCACTGTCTGATACTCTATTAATACGTTTAAATCGTCCTGAGCCACAAATAGAGATTGGCGAAAAATTACGTGGCATAGCACATACTGCCATTGATATTTCAGATGGTCTTGTCGCAGATATTACGCATATATTAAATAAAAGTAAGGTTGGAGCAATCATCCATGTAGACAATATTCCATTATCAACAGCCTTACGTGAAGCTGTTCCGTATCATCAAGCACTCAAACTTGCTCTCACAGGTGGTGATGATTACGAATTATGTTTTACTATCCCAGCAGCTAAAAAAGAGTTATTGGATTTTCCATGTACTTGCATTGGTGAAATAATAGAAACACCTGAATTATACTTGCTACATAAAGATAAAAGTCAATATACTGATATTTCTAACGGTGGATATAGGCATTTTTAGGAATTCTTAACATGGAATATCAGCTTACCAAAGATGCAGAAGGCCATACTTTTTTAAAAGTTGCGTTAACAGATTTTAGTTTGCTTTCTCACCCTTTACTCAATAAAGGTACAGCTTTTTCTCAAGAAGAACGAGAAACATTTGGGTTGCTAGGGCTCCTACCTCCGAGCGAAACAAATTTAGCGATTCAACGCGCACGCTCTTACGAAACATTCCAAAGCAAAGCATCTGATATTGAAAAATATATTTATTTACGAGACTTACAAGACTCTAACGAAACATTATTCTATAGCTTAATCCTGGAGAATATTACAGAATTAATGCCTATCGTTTACACACCCACGGTAGGTCTAGGCTGTCAACGCTACAGCCATATTTATCGTCGTCCACGTGGGGTTTTTATTTCGTATCCAGATAGACATCATATTAATAAAATTTTAGAAAACGTTTATTTTAATGATGTCAAAGTGATTGTAGTTTCCGATGGCGAACGCATTCTGGGGCTTGGCGATCAAGGTGCTGGCGGCATGGGTATCCCGATTGGAAAACTAGCGCTTTATACTGCTTTCGCAGGCATACCCCCCACTGCCACATTACCTATTTTATTAGATACGGGTACAGATAATGTAGAATTACAAAAAGATCCTCTCTACATTGGCTGGAAACATGAACGTATACGAGGCAAGGATTATGAAGAGTTTATTGACCTTTTCATCACTGCTATCAAAAAACGTTTTCCTCATGTGTTATTACAATGGGAAGATTTCGCGCAAGGTAATGCAAATTTATTATTAGAGCGTTATCAAGATCAACTATGCACTTTCAATGATGATATTCAAGGAACTGCTGCAGTGGCTGTAGGCACTTTATTATCTGCCATCCGCATCACAGGCATACGTTTACGTGATCAACGCATTGCTGTTGTCGGCGCAGGATCTGCAGGATGTGGGATTAGTCAGCTCATCATGCAAGCCATGATGAACGATGGATTATCAGAAGTCGAAGCGAAACAGCGCTTTTTTTTAGTTGATCAATCAGGGCTGTTATTAAATGATATGTCTAATCTATTGCCTTTCCAAAAACCTTTTGCTCAACCACGC
>JAJONP010000166.1 GCA_021323555.1 Gammaproteobacteria bacterium
TGAACGGGACTTTCGACTTTTTGCAACAGCCATGGCTAATACCTCTAAGATTTTTCTATATAGCGCGCGATTTTATGCTGGACTTGGAATACTGTCAAACTATAAATGTCTTAGCGCATTCAAACACTGCTCTAACTCTGTATCTAATGGCGCAGTGATCTTAATAATCTGGCCCGTTTTAGGCAAACTAAAACAAATAGAATAAGCATGTAAAAACAATCGTGTTAACCCGACCTCACGTAACTGCTTATTTAATATTTTATCCCCATATTTTGGATCCCCTGCCACCGGGTGACCTTGATGTCTCGCATGCACACGAATTTGATGAGTACGGCCTGTTTCTAACATTGCTTCCATCAACGATGTGGTCGAAAATTTCTCTAATTGCCGAAAAACAGTCACAGAGGGTTTTCCATCAGGTTTAACTTGAACAATACGCTCGCCACTGCTCAATTGATTTTTTAATAAAGGCACATCCACTCTTAATCGGGACTCTTTCCAATGCCCTTTCGTTAATACCCAATAAATTTTCTCAATTTTTCTCGCTCGAAATAATTCGTGAAGCTCCCGCAATGCACTCCGTCTTTTAGCTAAAATTAAACAACCCGAAGTGTCAGAATCAAGCCGGTGCACCAACTCGAGTGATGATTGCGGGTACATACAACGCAACGCCTCTACCACCCCGAGAGAGGCACTACTTCCTCCATGGACAGGAATACCCGATGGTTTATTAATAATTAAAAAGTGAGAATCTTCGTATAAAATGCGATTAGCCAGATACTCTACCAATGTCTTCCCTGGTTTAGGCGGAACAGGCTCTGTACTTGTATGCAATGGCGGTAAACGAAGTTGATCGCCTTCTATGAGCTTATAGCTCGGTTTAATACGTTTTTTATTGACCCGCACTTCCCCTTTACGCAAAATTCGATAAATATGCGTCTTCGGTACTCCTTTTAAGCGGTTCATCAAAAAATTATCAATACGTTGCTCCGCCATCTCCGCCGTGATAAATAGATATTGCACTGAGATTTTCTGCATGAGATTGATCCGCTTTAAAAAAACTGATATATTCGTTTGTGCCTAAAAGAAGGCAAGATTATTAGATGTATTTGCATGAGTCTAGCGAATACGTAAAAAAATATAAACCGCGCTCAGATCTTTTGAATGATTGAGCCCTGTAACGTATGGCCAGTTGCCAAGTTTTTAAGAGCTTGTTTAAGCTCGCTAGGTCGAACCAGAAAATCGTAATTTTCGAGAAACGTAGCGAAGCATACATAAAATTATGTAGGAAACGAATCACAGAGAATTATCGTTTTCTGGCGGACAGAGTAGAGAGGATAAACAGGCTCTCAGAAAGCTATTTAATGAACTACAATATATCCATCGACCAGGGCACTACAAAAGCCTAAAAGCGCCTTTAAGTAAAAAGGCAGCTATGAAAAGAATGTTAATTAATGCAACTCACAAAACTGAAGAGTTGCGGGTTGCGCTTGCGGATGGACAACAGCTTTATGATCTTATTATTGAATCTGCTGCCCATGAACAAACAAAATCCAGTATTTACAAAGGGATAGTTACTCGGAGAGAAAAAAGCCTCGAAGCAGCTTTCGTAGATTTTGGTGGAGGCCGTCACGGATTTTTGCCATTAAAAGAAGTAGCTCGCTCTTGCTTCAGTGATAAATTTGATGAAAGTAGTGGAAAACGCCCCACTATTGACGAAGTGCTGGAAGAAGGACAAGAGATTATTGTCCAGGTTGATAAAGAAGAACGCGGTTCAAAAGGCGCTGCATTAACCACTAATATTTCATTGCCTGGTTCTTTCGTGGTTTTGATGCCCAACAATCCAAGAGCAGGTGGCGTATCCCAACGCATTGAAGGCGAGGAACGCTCTGAAATACGTGAGAAACTCTCCGCCCTGCAATTACCCGAAGGGATGGGTATTATCGTGCGCACCGCAGGTAGCGGTCGCAGTCTGGAAGAATTACAGTGGGATTTAGCGATTCTCTTGCGACATTGGGAAGCTATTCAGCAAGCCGCCCGAGAACGTCCTGGGCCTTTTCTCATCTATCAAGAAAGCAATGCGGTTATTCGCGCCGTACGAGATTATCTGCGTAAAGATATAGATGAAGTTTTAATTGATGAGCCTGGCACTTATGAAGAAGTGCTCAACCATATTAAAGTTGTTCGCCCAGATTTCACTCATCGCGTTAAACTTTATCAAGATCCCACGCCTTTATTTACGCATTTCCAAATTGAAAGCCAGATTGAATCCGCTTTTCAACGTGTAGTCAGACTCCCATCCGGGGGTTCTATTGTGATTGATCACACAGAAGCACTGGTCGCTATTGATATTAATTCTGCTCGTTCTACTAAAGGCGGTGATATAGAAGAAACAGCGCTCACGACTAACCTTGAGGCAGCAGATGAAATTGCAAATCAATTACGTTTACGTGATTTAGGCGGTTTAATCGTCATTGATTTTATAGATATGGCACTCTTACGTAATCAGCGTGAAGTAGAAGAGCGTATTCGAAATGCACTCGAAATGGATAGAGCCCGCGTACAAGTAGGACGAATTTCACGTTTTGGGTTATTAGAAATGTCGCGCCAGCGTTTACGGCCTTCTTTAGGGGATTCCAGTCATATCAGTTGTCCACGCTGTTCAGGGCAAGGCACCATTCGCGGTGTTGAATCACTTGCTTTATCTATTATTCGCTTAATTGAAGAACATGCTTTAAAAGAAAATACAGCCCAAGTGCGAGCCATTCTTCCAGTTGAAATTGCTTCTTTTCTTATGAATGAAAAACGCCAGGCAATTATTGATATTGAAACTCGTCAAAAAATAACCGTTGTCATCGTTCCCAATTCACACTTTACAACGCCCCAATATGAAGTGGAACGTATCCGAAGTTCTGATCTATCTGACCGTAATGAGAAATTAGCAAGCTATCAATTACCTAATAAACCAGAAGTTGAAACAATAACCACCGCGCAGTCAGTCCAAAGAACTCATCAAAAACCTGCTATCAAGAGCATGTCTATTGATGAACAACCGACTCCACCGCCTCCACAAACATCTACCCAAGATAAAGATAAAAAATCCCAAACAGGTTTAATTAAACGCTTTGTCACGTATCTTTTTGAGAAAAAAGAAGAAGAACCACCTGTTGAAGAAAAACCCGTATCAACAGAAAAAAGAAACCATCATCATTCACATCGAGGCCGCTACCGCGATCATCAGCGTACTCGAAACGGCAGAAGACATAACTCGCGCCATGATCATGGTAATCGATCAAGAACTGCCAGACATTCCGAACAACATCGACGCCCACCACAGGAGCCACAACCCGCAGAAGTGGCAGTAGCAGCAGCATCCACATCGGATCAACAATCGCCACCACCTGTGCTGGATGTTAATCAGCAACTGATACCGACAGTAATTGCTCTTCCAAATATGCAAGAGCAAGTCGCTATTACAACAGATCAGCAGACAAGCAAGCTCCCTGAGGAGACACATAAACCAATGGGCACGCCGCCAGAACGAAAACACCATCGACATCTGTCTAAGCACAGGCACAGTAAGCGTTTTTCAAGACACCGACCCTATAAAAAATCTGTCTCGGTCGGAGAACAGCCACAAAAAGCTGTTGGAGAAGACAACTATAACCCTTCTACAAGAGATGAAGAAAAATAGGGCTTTTTGTGCGTAACTGTTTACTTCTTAATAGGCAAAGTCCGTATTTGGCCAATCTCGTGCGAAAATTTTATAAAAATGTGCTCACATATAAGTGTATGCTGCGCTATTTTTATAAAATTTTCGCACGACCTTGGCTCAAATCCGAACTTTTTGCGTAAAGTAAAAGCCCCGTGAATGCTTACTTTTGTGCATACTCAAAAGCCCTGTGAACAATTACCATTTAACTTTGTCATTCCCGCGAAGGGAATAACGGAGTTAAATACACATTTTCCTTTTTTCTTATTCAAATGCCAACGCCACTTCTTTGCCATAAAACGCCAAGCCTATTTTGAGTATATTTTTAATATTTTTTTGCGTCAGCTCAGCCGCATAGTCACATTGGTTAATTTGCTCGAGGGCTTCCTCTGCTACAGCTTGTAACTCACCCGCTGTATCGGCAATTTTAAATTCTAAAATTAAACCTAATTTTTCGGGGCTTTTAGGAATTAGCAAAACATCGTATCGTCCAAAACCGCTTTCCTTATTGGATTGTACGTGATGAGTATCAGACAAACTGACCATTAAACCCATCACAAACCCGTGATAAAACTTTTCAGGCGCGTTCCCTTTTACATCAAAATAACTCATAGACTCTAATAAAAATTT
>JAJONP010000167.1 GCA_021323555.1 Gammaproteobacteria bacterium
AAAAAGCTATAAGGTATATTTGATTTGGTGGATTACGACGCAAAAAGCGCGTCTAATCCACCCTACCGTACTGAAGCAAGAATTAAGCCAGGGATTTATGACGATTTTTCAGCAAGAGCTGTTGTGACCAATGGTTCCTCTGTCGCTAGGCTTTCTTCAAGCTCTCCTTCATGATATGCAAAATGGGGTCATATATGGGAATGTCCATATATGACTCCATTTTGTATACCTTACAAAATCGGCTAAACTATCCCAGTATCTTTTTTAGGAGGTGATTATGAGCAAGCAAGAAAGGACAAAACAGCATCAGCCCCCTCAACATCAAGCTAAACAGCCAGGGATAGAGAGCGAAATGCGACCCCAGCCCATGGCGGAAGACATCGAATATCAAGGAAGTAACAAGTTAAAAGGAAAAGTCGCTATCATCACAGGAGGAGACAGTGGCATCGGCCGCGCAGTTGCAATTGCTTATGCGAAAGAAGGAGCTAACATTCTCATCAGTTACTTGAATGAACATAATGATGCAAAAGAAACGCAATCATTGGTTCAAAAGGCAGGAAGCAAATGTGTCATCCTGGCAGGCAATATTGCAGAGGAAAATTTCTGTCAACATATTGTCGATCTCACCCTAAAAGAATTTAATCGAATAGACATTCTTGTTAACAATGCAGCTGTTCAATACCCAAAAAAAGAAATTACGGAGATTACTAAAGAGCAATTATTGCTAACATTTAGCACTAATTTATTTCCTTTTTTTTATTTAGTAAAAGCGGCTTTACCTCATCTGCAGAAAGGCAGCGCTATTATTAATACTACCTCGGTGACAGCCTATAAAGGAAACCCTCAACTGATTGATTATTCAAGCACTAAGGGTGCTATTGTTTCTTTTACTCGCTCTTTATCACTTTCTTTATTAAAACGCGGTATTCGAGTAAATGCGGTCGCGCCAGGTCCCATTTGGACACCGCTTATCCCTGCCAGCTTTTCAGCCGAAAAAGTCGCTGAATTTGGTGAACAGGTACCTATGGAACGGGTTGGTCAACCGTATGAAGTAGCTGGTTGTTATGTGTTTTTAGCAAGCCATGATTCTTCTTATATGACGGGTCAAGTACTTCATCCCAATGGCGGTGTTATTGTAAATGGATAATTTTTTTAATATATAAAAAATTCATAGAACCTAAGTAGTCATCACCGTATTTTTTACGGTGTCATAATAAAATTATTAAATAATATAATTAATTTTGACTAATAACTATGGTGTAACTAATATGGGCTTTCACAAATTAGTTCATGCATTGTTTGATTTTTTGGTCGG
Source organism: Gammaproteobacteria bacterium (assembly GCA_021323555.1). Next base: position 1,316 of record JAJONP010000167.1, read on the forward strand.
GTATCGACATGAAAATGAACAAGCCTCACAAAATAGCGAAGAAGAAATAATAAAAAAATTATTACTGAAAGTCGCTAAAATTAAAGTTTTTATTAATAGCACAGATTCGTGGTATTTATTAGAAGGTTATAAAAAAATTTTACTTGATATGTTAAAGCATGAGTCGGCTTTATTATTTAATCAAAAAATTAAAAATAGCTCTGAACTAGCGGGTATTTTTAATCATTATATTAAAAAATTAGAGAAAGTAAGCGATTAGCAAAATGCTACTATGATCATTAACTTAAACTCATTATAAAGCCACTGTCAATTAAAACTTCTATCAAATCTGATCGATACTGTAACCCTAATTTACCTTTTATTCGGACAAAAACATCTTCTACGCTTCGCGGAGATAATTGCAAAATCATGGCTATTTTCTTTGTCGTTTTGCCTTGAAGCATAAAAAAAGCACACTCCGCTTCTCTCTTTGTTAAATAAATGTTTTTATATTTTCCACGTAAAAAATATTTCTTTTTATTCTCTTCTGGAAATGCAGTTAAAGAATGAATCGGAAGTTGCGTAACTAATTTATGGGGAGTAATGTTTGTAGCAATTCCAGTAATAGCAATACATTGTTCATTCTTATTAAATACGGGATGTCCTTGCTCTACTGCGACAACAAGCCGCCCATCAGGGCGTATTATTCGAACTGTTTCATTCAATTTCGCTTGCGGCCCTTCTTCACGAACCCTTTTAGCAAAGTTAATAAAGGGATGATGGTTTTTTAAGTCATGAGGATGAATAAATTGGTCAAGGTATTTTAAATCTTTAAAGAGAGGAGCGCGCGGTATGCCGTATGTACTCTCAAGCACAGAACTAATGTAATAAGAATGTTTGAAATCTGGGCTTGCTATCCAGAAAAGACTTTCGCTATATCGACTCACTTCTTCGAGGTGTTGAATTAACTTTACTATCTCTTCGCGACTTTGGTCTGTTTTATTTTTACAAATACCCATAAGACTTATCGCTTATAAAGTACAATAATTATAGAGTAAGGTAAAATAGCATAAAATAATCGAGAATTCACTTTTAAGAATAAAAATCATGCAAGCAAAGAGATTTCTTCCAAATAACCCAATTCTTTTGCTAATAAAATAAGCGCGACTGAACTTCTAATATTTAATTTTTCAAATATCCTATCGCGATGCACTCTTACAGTTTGAGGACTGAGATGCAAAACATCGGCAATGGTATTGATTTCTTTTCCCTCTATCAACTGTAAAGCGATTTGTAACTCACGCAGCGATAATAAATCGAAAGAAGCCGCAATTTTTTGACGGCTACCCATGCTTTTTAATGCAAGTCGCTTCGTGATAACAGGACTCACATACCGCTTTCCTGCAATGACATTTCTGACTGCTGTAAACATTTCCTCTGGCGTGCAATTTTTAGAGAGATAGGCGGCCACACCCATCTTTAATAAATAAGAAGGATAAAGATAGGTTTGCACCTTACTCAGAATAATAATTTTAATACCGGGATGATAAGCCAATATTTTTCGGGCTGTTTCAATCCCATCGACCCCGGGCATTAAAATATCCATAAAAATAATATCGGGATTTAGCTCTTTAGCAAGACGCAAGCCTTCTGTTCCATTTGCTGCCTCACCTACTACTTTTACCATCGCCATAGATTGCAGTTTATATCGGACAGCAATGCGAACAATTTCATGGTCATCTATAATAAGAACCGTTGTCACCATTATGACCGACCTTGCCAAATGTTATTAAGATAACAATTTGGTATTATAGTGCCTTTGAAAAATTTTACAAGCAACGATTTTTCTATTTCAAGGAATAGGGAAATCAGAATTATTCACGAATACGCCTTTTACAACGATGCTCAATCAACGTACCTAAAATTTCTCCCTCATCGCGATGATGTACCACAATTTTATTCCAATCTTCACTGAGAGCAATTAACTCAAACCCATGAGAGCCATTATAAAAAAGCGGGCGATATTTTCTAAAAACAAGCATTTCTTTTCTGCCTTTATTTTCTTTTAATTTGGCAACGACAAATTCTCCAGGAGAAGGCGCAACCGTTGGATCAATGATAATAATATCATCGGGCATAAAAGTAGGCGCCATACTCGTATCATGAATCACTAACGCGAAAGAACGCGGACTTGCAATTTGTGCAAGCTCTTTATCTAGCCCTACTGTCGAACAGCCTTCTTTTTCTTCTTTTTCCATACCATTTATTGCCTGCGCATAACTTACCATTGGCACACCCGCATTTAATAAAAAATGCGGCGATGCAGCTCTCATCTGCCCTTCTCCAAACTGCAACCAGTCAGGAGTCACTCCTAACACCCTGGTCGCTTTCAGTAAATTGGCGGCTTCTATTCCATTCGTTTTGCTAGATTCCCACTGAGCAATCGCGCTTCGTGAGATTTTTTTGTTATCAAGAATCTGGCTCATCGCTTGTGCCAATGCTTTCTGGCTCAAACCCGCTTCGCGACGAGCTTTTTTGATTCGGTCAGTAAAAGTTAGCGTACCCACAGTCACATTCCTCCGTGATATTGATGCTAACACTGTAGCAGCATTTTAGTCTCGAAATAAAAGTAAGTATATAGACAATTGTCTTTAAAATAACATTTTTGAAACTTTGCCTGCACCCTCAGTCACTTTTAAATACTAACGGTAGACAGTAAATTCACATACGTCTGTATACTTACTTATCATTCCTATTAAAATAGTGTTAAGATGATACTTAAAAGGAGTTGTCATGACTAATTAAAGAAGAATAACGATGTCCGATTTTGCAAAGAGAATTAAAAAAGCCCGTATTGAAGCAGGTTTAAGCCAAGATGCCTTAGCCAAGGCGATCAGCGAATTATTTGATAAGAAAAAAATATCCCGCACTGCTATTACGCAATGGGAATCCAGTAAAACGAATAGCATTGAAGCCGGTCATTTGCTAAAAGCGACTAAAATATTAAATGTGACACCTGACTGGCTACAG
>JAJONP010000031.1 GCA_021323555.1 Gammaproteobacteria bacterium
GGGTTAGCATTATACGGCGGTATTATTCCTTACACCGGCACCTTCCTTACATTTAGTGATTACGCACGCAATGCGGTGCGTTTGAGCGCCTTAATGCAATTACAGCATATTTTGATTTATTCACATGACTCCATCGGCTTAGGCGAAGACGGCCCAACACATCAGCCTATCGAACACATCGCAAGTTTACGTTTGATCCCGGGTCTGCATGTGTGGCGGCCTGCTGACAGTGTAGAAACCGCCGTTGCCTGGCAGCATAGTCTTGAACATCGAGAAGGCCCTTCTTGTTTATTACTCTCGCGGCAAGATTTACCGGTGTTTAGGCGAGATGAAGAAATTATCAAACAGATTATTCGCGGGGGTTATATTCTGCGGGATAGTGATCCTAAAAAACCGATTGAAGCTATTATCATGGCAACGGGTTCAGAAGTTTCTTTGGCAATTGAAGCCCAAATTATTTTAGAAGAAGCACACGGTATTAATACGCGGGTAGTGTCTATGCCTTGCGTGGAAGTTTTTGTGAAGCAAAGCAAAGAATATCAAGAACAGGTTTTACCTAAATCCATTAAAAAACGCCTTGCTATTGAAGCCGGTGTTCCTAACACATGGCATCGTTTTGTAGGAGATCAGGGCAGTGTAGTAGGCATTGAGCGTTTCGGTGAATCAGCCCCTGCCCCAGAGGTATTTAATGCATTGGGCATCACCGCAGAAGCGATTGTGAAAGCAGTATGTGAACTCAGTAAAAATAATGCGGTTTTAATATAGAAAAAGGGGATACAAGATGACTATCAAGGTTGCAATCAATGGCTATGGACGAATTGGACGTAACATTTTACGCGCTTTATATGAAAATCATCGCCGCAAGGAAATTCAAATCGTGGCGATCAACGATTTAGGTAATATCCAAACCAATGCGCATTTAACCCGTTATGATTCAGTGCACGGCATTTTCAACGGCGATGTGAAGGTCGATGGCGATCATCTTATTGTTAATGGTGATCACATCCGTGTTTTTTCAGAGCCCAAGCCCGCGCAAATTCCGTGGGGAAGTCTTGATGTCGATGTGGTTTATGAATGCACCGGACGTTTCACCACGCGTGAAAAAGCCAAAGCGCATTTAGAGGGCGGCGCTAAAAAAGTGATTGTTTCAGCGCCGGGGACTGAGATGGATGCAACGATTGTTTATGGCGTGAATCACCACATCTTGAAAAAAACGGATACGATCATTTCGAATGCGTCTTGTACCACTAACTGTTTGGCACCGATTGCGAAACCCTTGCATGAAAAAATCGGGATCACTGCAGGCTTGATGACCACCATTCATGCCTATACCAATGATCAAGTACTGACAGATGTTTATCATGAAGATTTGCGCCGTGCCCGTTCGGCAACACAATCCTTGATTCCGACTTCCACCGGTGCTGCCAAAGCGATTGGCTTGATCATTCCGGAATTAGCCGGAAAATTAGACGGTTTTTCAATTCGGGTGCCGACTATCAATGTTTCTTTAGTCGATTTCACCTTTGAAGCTGCACGTCCCACGAGCGTTGAAGAAGTTAACCGGGTGCTCAAAGAAGCTTCTCAAGGGGCATTGAGCGCCGTATTGGGGTATAACGAAGAACCTTTAGTCTCTATCGATTTTAATCACAATCCCAAATCGTCGATTTTCGATGCGACACAAACCAAGGTTATTGGCAAAACAGTGAAGGTATTGTCATGGTATGACAATGAATGGGGTTTCTCCAATCGTATGCTGGATACGGCCCTGGCATTAATGAAGGCAAATTAGATCACTGCTATCTACAAAGCATTTGATTTAATAATCACCATCTTTTCATGCGTCATATCGTGCATCGAATAAGGGATCCCGCCGGTTCCAAAACCCGATTGTTTACGCCCCGCAAAAGGCATCCAGTCAGCGCGAAAAGCCGTGTGATCGTTAATTAAAACCGTTTTAGCTTCCAAACGTTTGGTTAACTGAAGCGCCACATCAATCTGCTGAGTAAATACCGATGCTTGAAAAGAAAAAGGCAGTGCATTGGCAGCATTGACGGCTTCTTCCCGATTTTCATAAGTGTTAATACAAATAACGGGGCCAAAGACTTCTTCGCGGCAAACTCTGGTGTGTAAGGGCGGGTTTAATAAAATGGTAGGCGCGTAAGTCGTATTAGACAGGGCTTTTCCGCCGCATAACAATTTCGCACCGGCCTTGACGGCTTCATCAACCCATTCACCTACCCGCTTAACTTCCGCTTCTGTGATCAAAGGGCCGACTTCGGTAGAGGGATCCAGCGGATCGCCCACGATTAAATTTTCTGCCAATTTTGTCATGCCTTTGGCTAACGATTTTGCAATGCTAACGTGTGCAAAAATACGTTGCACTGAAATGCAAACCTGTCCTGCGTGATAAAAACCCCCTTTGGTTAAGAGCGTCATCGCTTCATCGAGATCTGCATCCGGCTCTACAATCACGGGTGCGGCTCCCCCATGTTCTAGAGTACAGCTAACACCGGGCGCTAATAAAGCGCGCAAATGCCAACCCACACGGCTTGATCCAATAAAGGATAAAAAGCTGATACGGGGATCGGAAACAAACTTTTCTGCGATTTTATTGTCACAGATAACGACTTGCGCCCAATTATCCGGAAGCCCCGCTTCTTTTAATAAATCGACTATGGCTAAACAGGATAAGGGCGTTGTACTGGCGGGTTTAATCACCACAGGACAACCGACTGCAATGGCCGGGATCACTTGATGGATAACCAGATTCATCGGATGATTAAACGCGCTGATCGCAAAAACAACACCAACGGGTTCTCTAAAAGTATAAGCTAAACGATTTTGGGTCGCTTTAGTCAACCCCATCGGGATTTCGCGGCCTGTCATATGGCTTATCTCTTCAATGGCAATTTTAATACCAAGGGCAGCTCTGTCTGCTTCAATGAGAGAATCCATTAAAGGTTTACCGCCTTCTTCAGCAGAACGTTTGGCAAATTCTTTGCGTCGTTCCACAAAAAGCGTATAAAAACGTTCCAGGATTGTTATTCTATTCTCTGTTGATAAGCGTTGGCCCCGGTTGTTAAACGTTGCATAAGCCGTCGCAAAAGCAGATTCGACTTGCGATTCATCCTGAAGTGGCAAGCTATTAATTAAATGTCTGTCATAAGGCGAAAAGATTTTTAAATGTGTCATTAAATATCCTTTAAATTTGTCATCCCGGAAATTTTGCGTAAGCAAAATTATCGGGGATCCATTCTTATAAAATACACGTTTTAGCTAATAATTCATGCGTTAAAACACGGGCATTTTCGGAATAATCCACAGGCACTTCGATTAAATGCACGCCTTTGCTATTCAAGCAAGTTTTTAAGGTATCGGCAAAGTCTTCTGTTTTACTAATGCGATGGCCTTTTGCGCCATAGGCTTCTGCATATTTCACAAAGTCAGGATTATTATAGTTTAGACCAAAATCAGGCAATCCCATGGCTTCCTGCTTCCATTTGATCATCCCATACGCATTGTCACAGATAACTAATACTACTAAATCGAGGTTTAATCTGACGGCGGTTTCCAATTCCTGCGAATTCATCATAAATCCCCCATCGCCGCAAATGGCCAACACTTGACGTGCAGGATGCACAATTTTGGCGGCAATAGCTGAGGGTAAGCCCGCTCCCATGGTCGCTAGCGCATTATCGAGTAATAATGTTTTAGCATTAAAAGCGCCGAAGTTTCTGGCAAACCAGAGTTTATACATGCCGTTATCGAGTGCTGCAATCCCGTCTTTAGGCAAAACATGCCGCACATCGCGTACTAACCGCTGTGGAATGAGGGGAAAACGCGGATCATCAGCCCCTTCGTGAATGTGTTTATCGACTTCCTGTTTGATTTTTTCAAAATAAGCAAAATCCCAGTGCTTTTGCTTTTGTACCAAATCGCTAATGCGCTGCAAAGCGTGACTGATATCACCTATTACTTCTAACGTTGGAAAATAAACTTCATCAATATTGGCAGGGAAAAAATTCATGTGAATGACTTTTCGCTTTTCCCCGACTTGCATAAAGAAGGGTGGTTTTTCAATCACATCATGTCCAACATTGATGATAAGATCAGCACGATTAATGGCACAATGAAGATAATCATGATCGGATAAAGCAGCCGTTCCTAAAAAACGTTTATCATGTTCATCTAAAACCCCTTTACCCATTTGCGTATTGAAAAAGAAAATGTCAGTTTTATCGATCAAAGCGCGCAAAGCTTCTGAAATCGCTTTACGATTGCCGCCCGCGCCAATTAACACTAAGGGATGTTTCGCATTGTGAATGAGTTCTACGGCTTGTTCGATGCTGCTTAAATCCGCGTGGGGAGAGGCAGGTTTGGTCACTTCATATAAAGGCGCTGTACAAGATTGTGCTGCGATATCTTCCGGTAATTCCAAATGCACAGCGCCTGGACGTTCCAACTGGCTGATGCGAAATGCTTCACGAATTAATGAGGGAATTTGATTGCCGTTAATGATTTGTCGGGTGAATTTGGTTAAAGGCTGCATCATGTCGACAATATTTACAATCTGAAAGCGGCCTTGCTTGCTTTTTAAAATAGGTTTTTGGCCCGTGATCATGAGCATCGGCATGCCGCCCAGGTTCGCATAAGCCGCAGCGGTCACGAAATTGGTTGCTCCCGGCCCCAGGGTTGATAAACAGACGCCGGTTTTGCCGGTTAAACGGCCGTAAGTCGCTGCCATAAAACCGGCGGCTTGTTCATGACGGGTAAGAATGAGTTTAATATTAGAATGGCGGATAGATTCCAAGAGATCTAAGTTTTCTTCACCCGGGATCCCAAAGATATATTCTACCTCTTCGTTTTCCAGGGCTTTTACAAATTGATCAGAGGCTTTCATGAGCAGCTCCTATGGTAAGCTTTTTAAATAATCCAATAATGAATTACCTAATTCGGTATGTTTTAACCCATATTGAATAGTTGCTTTAAGATAACCCAATTTGCTGCCACAGTCATAGCGAATACCCGTTAATTCATGAATATAGGCTTTTTCTTGTAATAATTGTTTTGCGATCGCATCGGTTAACTGAATTTCTCCTCCGCTTCCCGGCGTAATATTTTCCAAGCATTTAAAAATGCCGGGCGTTAAAATATAACGGCCAACCGCGGCTAATGTTGACTTGGCTTCAGCCGGTTTAGGTTTTTCAACAATGCGCTCGATACGGTGAAAGCCTTGATCGCTTTCACCCACTTCAATAATCCCGTATTTTTGTACATCTTCCTTGGCAACGTGTTCTACTGCAATGATACTGCTACGGGTGGCTTTATAGACATCAACCATTTTTTCAAGACAATATCGATCACCGCCATCGATTAAATCATCCGCTAATAAAACAGCAAAAGGTTCATCCTCTACTATATTCTTAGCACATAAAACAGCATGGCCCAAGCCCAGCGGTTGAGGCTGTCGAACATATACGCATTCAACGCCTTGCGGCAGAATGTTTTTGACAATAGTCAGCAGATCTGTTTTACCTTTATGTTTCAAATGGTTTTCAAGATTGGGATCGGTATCAAAATGATCTTCAATCGCACGTTTATTGCTGCTGGTAATAAATATCAATTGCGTCACGCCAGCGGCAATGGCTTCTTCTACCGCATATTGAATAAGCGGTTTATCAACGATAGGCAGCATTTCTTTGGGGTTGGCTTTGGTTGCTGGCAAGAAACGGGTACCAATACCTGCTACGGGGAAAACGGCTTTGCGAATAGTAAAATTTCTCATAACATTCCCTTAATGCTTTCACCCCGACCGATGCCAAAATACGTCATACCCGCTTTTGCCATTAACCTCGGATCATAAATATTACGGCCATCAAAAATGACTCTGTTCTTTAAATGTTCTTGAAATAAATCCAGTGAAACGTTTTGAAATTCACGCCATTCTGTGACAATAGCCAAGGCATCCGCATTGATAAGCGCCTCTTTCGCACTATTACACAGCAGAAAATCTTCACGTTCCCCATAAAGCCGCTTGGCTTCCTTCATAGCGACCGGATCATAAGCTTGTACTTTTACCCCGGCTTTCCAGAGACTTTCCATTAAGACTCTGCTGGTTGCATCCCGCATGTCATCGGTATTAGGTTTAAAAGCCAAACCCCACACGGCAATGGTTTTATTTTTTAAATTTCCCTTAAAATAGTGATCGATTTTAGAAAACAAACATTGTTTTTGCGTATGGTTCACTTCCTCAACGGCAGTTAATAAAAGAGGGCTATATCCGTACTGTTCTGCCGTTTTACGCAACGCACTAACATCTTTGGGAAAGCAAGAGCCTCCATAACCACAGCCAGGGTAAATAAAATGATATCCAATGCGTGGATCAGCGCCTATTCCCAAACGCACTTGCTCGATGTCTGCCCCTACCCGCTCAGCAATATGACTTAATTCATTCATAAAACTGATTTTAGTCGCGAGCATTGCATTTGCTGCATATTTCGTGAGCTCTGCTGAAAGTAGATCCATGATCATGAGCCGATTAGGGTTAGCATTAAAAGGTTCATATAGCTTTTGAAGCTGGGCTACGGCTTGCTGGCAATCTGTCCCCAGGATAATGCGATCGGGGTTCATAAAATCCTTAATAGCAGCCCCTTCTTTCAAGAACTCAGGGTTAGACACCACTGAAAAAGAAATGTTTTGTTGACGATCCCTTAAAGCATCTTCAATAATACTTTTAACTTGTGTGCCAGTTCCTACAGGCACTGTAGATTTGTCGATAATGATACGGTATTCATTCATATAGTGGCCAATAGTTTTGGCAACTTTAAAAACATATTGCAGATCAGCTGCGCCGTTTTGATCAGGCGGAGTGCCTACGGCAATAAACTGAAACAGTCCATGAGATACGCCTAAAGCAGGATCAGAGGTAAACGCGAGGCGGCCAGCCTGGGTATTTTTTAGTACCAGGTCTTCCAAGCCAGGCTCATAAATGGGCACTTTACCTTGGTTTAAGCACTCTATTTTGCCCTGATCGATATCGACAATCAGCACATCGTTGCCAACATCTGCTAGACAAACACCAGTAACTAAACCGACATAGCCCGCGCCGTAAATAGTGCTTTTCACTATAAATTGCCTCTCTTTAATTTAAAATTTCGGGGTTAAAATGGCTGCTCATTAAAGCAAAGTTGCTAAAAAAAATCAAGTTTTGTACAAAAAATCAAGACGATGGTTGTCATTCTGAAAATTCCCCGACATTCCCTCCTAAAATTTCGGGATTCATTTATTCATGCAACAATGCCGTTTAAAAAAATGCTGATTTATAAGGGATCCAATATTTGGCATTAGAAGCAAAAGTAAACCATACCCACAAGACAAGCGCATAAGTTAGTACAATACTGAATAAAACACCTGTTCGAAACATACGATTGTTAATAAGAGTAGGCAGCCGAGACCAAACAATAAGCTGCAGAGGCGTAATATAAATAAGCATTCTATCGACTGCTGTTAAACTTAGAAAGGCTAAGGGTAAACTGGCAAAAGAAACAACGGCTAATAATTCCCATAATTGTCTATCTGAAAATTTAGAGAAAACTCTTCTAAACACTACCATTACCATAGCACATATGCTATTCATCAACGCTCTAATCCCAGCACCGCTAGACTTGTACACACTTAGCCCTGGTTCCTGTATATGCACCGATATATTCTTTCCGGTGAAATCTATCGATACGTTCAAATAGTGTTCTAGCATGGAGATGCTGCTATCCTTAAAGAAAATACTCCAGAGGATTAATATTAATATGCAAATCAGCACTATGTAAAAACGTTTTCTCTTATCTGCTAAAAAAATAGCAAATGGCAAGAAAAAAATTGCTGTTTTATGAAAAAGAGTCGCTATAAAAATAAGCAACACATAACAATAAACTTGACGAGACTGCCATTGTGTAAAAGCCAACAAGACAAAACCGAGCGCTGCCGACTGCCGAGTATACCCCATTCCTACTACGATTATTAAAAAAGGAGTAGCAACGATAAGAGCCAGCCAAGGCAAAGGCTGCTTTCGACAAAATTGTAATAATCCACCCATGAAACAAGCAGCACAAATTAAGTTAACCCCAATAATATCCAGCTTGGCTTTAGCAGAAATCCAATTAACTAAGACATAACCTATTTCATGGCTTCCTTTATCAAAGATTAAGGGCAATAAATCACTAGAATGTTTATAGTATTCGTAATCATTCAGGTAAGAAAACCAGTCTCCTCCCACTTCTTGCCGAAAGCCAATAATAAAGGTTATCAGAATACCATACCCGATAAAAAGATAATCCTGCTTTTTTCCAGGAAAGCCTTCATCTAACAGTAACATAACAATTGGAAAATAAAAAATTGTCCAGTATACTAACATCTCCGTTAATATTTCCTTTACTAATTAATCATTTTGACTTTAAGAAAGTGATTCGATCATGGTTGATATCACTATAATCAGCCAGTATCATTTCGCAAGGCCTCTGAGAAAATAATTGAAGTAATCGGTTATGGGGTGGATAAGGATGTCCAATTTTTATTGAAAAAAATTTATTTAACCATGTTCTTAACCAAATTGAGGGACCCTTTTGATAAATCGCTGCTGAAGCATGCTGGGTACTAATATATCCTATGCCGCCAGGCTTGGTGAGTGCATATACAGTCTTTGCAAATCCACTATCAGAAAATCCATAATACCAGCAAACTCGGTTAAAAACGAGATCAAACTGTTCTTGTAGAATACCATAAGCATGATCCATATAGCCCATTACAAACCTTATATTAACGGAATGTTCTTGTGATTTAGCTATAGCAAAATTGGCATAGTTCCGAGAAACATCATACCATGTAACTTGTGCGCCTCGTTTTGCAAACGCAATGGAATACTGTCCACCGCCACCCCCCAAATCCAATATCCGCTTTCCTGCTAAACCCCCCGTCCATTTTTCTAGATGCTCCATTAAATTTATATCTACGTCTGTAGACCACTGTTTCTTTGCATAAGCATTGGCATAATCAATATCAATAGGATCCCATCCCTTTTTAGGACAATGAAAGCAGGCATGTAGTTGATTTATCATGCGAATAAAACTCCTAATATAAAATAGCAAGACAATCCCTATAAATCTATAGGAAAAAGTATAAACTGTACATAGAGAACAAATTTTGTTAGCATCCTCTCTCTCTTGAAGCAACAGTTAGGCTAAAAATACAATGATGAATATATGTGTTACCGGCTCAGCGGGTTTTATTGGTTCAGCCCTTGTGGTACGCCTGCTTGAAAGAGGTAATCATGTTTTTGGTATTGATAACCATAACAATTATTACGATCCCACTCTTAAAGAAGCTCGGATAGCCCGTTATATTAATCATCCTCATTATAAACATTATCGTGTTGATTTGGCTGACGGTGAGGCTATTAATCGTCTGTTCCATACTCATAAACCTGATCATGTTGTTAATCTGGCAGCTCAGGCGGGTGTGCGCTATTCTATCGAAAATCCACTGACTTATATCAACAGCAACATTGTCGGCTTTGCGCATATTCTGGAAGCTTGCCGCCATCATGCTATCCAACATCTGGTGTATGCGAGCAGTTCCAGTGTTTATGGAGGTAACGCAACATTACCCTTTTCCATTCACCAAAATGTAGATCATCCCTTAAGCTTATATGCTGCGACCAAGAAATCCAATGAGCTGATGGCCCATACTTACAGTTCCCTTTACCACTTACCCACAACAGGATTACGATTTTTCACAGTTTACGGCCCGTGGGGAAGGCCTGATATGGCTTTATTCAAATTTACAAAAGCTATACTGTCGGGTGAGCCTATTCAGGTATTCAACAACGGCCATCATCGGCGCGATTTTACTTACATCGATGATATTATTGAAGGCATTATCCGCGTATTAGATAAACCCGCCACAGGAGATCCTGATTGGGATAGTAAACAACCTGATCCAGGCTCAAGTTCTGCCCCTTGGCGAATTTATAATATTGGGAATAATAATCCTGTCAACCTGATGGATTACATTGAGACACTCGAACAAATGCTTGGCAAAAAAACTAAAAAACAGTTATTGCCTCTTCAAGTAGGAGATGTTCCTGATACCTGTGCTGATATAAGCGATCTTATTCTTCAATTTAATTATAAGCCTAGAACAAGTGTATATGAAGGTATAAAATATTTTGTTGAGTGGTATCGCCATTATTTTAAAGTATAACAGGAAAACAGGATGGCTTCACAATATTTAATACGATTTGATGATATTTGTCCCACGATGAATTGGGATATTTGGAAATGTGTTGAATCTATCCTGGATCAATACCATATCAAACCGGTTCTGGCGATCGTACCTGATAATCGCGATCCTCATTTGAAAGTATCTGCTGGACACTCCGATTTTTGGTCATGCATCAGAAAGTGGCAAACTAAAGGGTGGACAATTGGCTTGCATGGTTATCAACATCAATATGTCACAACAAACTCTGGTATTATAGGTTTAAATCGTCGCAGTGAGTTTGCTGGTTTATCCGAAAAAGAACAAGCTGATAAGCTGGATAAAGCCCTCGCTATTTTTCGTAATGAAAAAGTATCCCCTACTGTTTGGATAGCCCCGGCGCATTCTTTTGACAAAATTACTATTAAATTACTTGTTGAACGCGGAATCTCTATTATTCACGATGGTTATTTTAGGCGTCCTGTGTATCACTTGAATAGTTATTGGATACCACAGCAACTATGGAAGTTTAGAACTTTCAGATCAGGGACTTGGACGATCTGCTACCATCCTAACTCATGGGATGAGATGGCTCTGGAGAAGTTTAAAAAAGATATTATCACCTATCATGCCAATATCACCACTATAAAGGATATTCTTAAAAATCCCATTTCTAAAATTGGAATCAGGGATAAGTTATTTAGTTTCTTTTGGCTGCATTCAATCCGGCTTAAGCGGATATTATCTTCTTTATATCGCGGTTATAAGAAATGAAAAAGATAATGTTTATCATTAATGACCTGGATACAGGTGGAGCAGAAATTGCTTTGCTTAAGTTATTACAGCACATTGATCGAAACATTTTTGTACCATACGTTGTTTCGTTAACTACTGCGGGTAAAATAGCCGATCAAATACATCTACTAGGCATCTCCATTTTACCGTTAGGGTTAAAACGTTTTTTCCCCAACCCATTTTGCTTAATAAAATTATTTCGATATATTAAAGTCATTAAGCCAGATCTTGTCCACACCTGGATGTATCATTCTGACTTGCTGGGAGGAATTGTAGCTACGCTGTCTGGAACACCCCGGATCTGCTGGTGCTTGCGCCACAGTGATTTATCTTTGAAAAAAAATAAATACAAAACCTTTTTTGTCATCAAACTCTGTGCGCTGCTGTCTTATAGAATTCCAGCAGCTATTGTTTCATGCTCTCATAAAGCCAAAGATGCTCATATAAAAAAAGGTTACTGCTCAAGCAAGATACACGTTATTCCTAACGGCTTCGATCCCGATTATTTTACCCCTAATTTACAGGCTTATTCTGAAATGAGACGGCAATTAAATTTAGATCAAGACACCCTAGTAGTGGGTTTAATCGCTCGTTATCATCCTGTAAAAAATCACGCTGGCTTTATTGAAGCAGCAAAAAAAATACATCATCACCTGCCAAAGGTACACTTTTTAGTGGCAGGAACAAATTGCGATAAAAATAATTCAATGTTATTAAAAATGATAAAAGAAACTCATTTAACAGATTATATCCATTTATTAGGGGAATATAAAAATATTCCTCATTTAATGGCGGCCCTGGATGTTTTAGCTTTGGCTTCATTCACAGAGGCCTTTCCCAATGTCTTAGGTGAAGCAATGGCTTGCCGAGTGCCTTGTGTTACCACAGACGTAGGAGATGCTGCTAAAATCGTTGGAGAAAGTGGTTACATTGTAAAACCTGGTGATATGGATGATTTGGCAGATAAATTAGTTAAAATGCTTTCGCTTTCTCAAGCCGAACGGAGAAAAACAGGAGAAGTGGGGAGAGAGCGTATTATCAAGTATTATCATGTTCATAACATCGCTAAACAATACGAAAATCTATATTTTTCTATCCTACACACTAAACAATCGTAAATACTTATAAAGAGGTTTTTTGTTGAGAAAGCTATTATTCATTGTAAATGCTGATTGGGCATTTCTATCGCACAGATTACCTATTGCAGAATCAGCTATTGAAAATGGGTATGAAGTGCATATCATAACACCTATCACACGTTCGCCAGAAATTTTCTCTTCATCAGGTCTAATTGTGCATCCCTTGTATTTAAACAGAAAAAGTTTTAATCCCTTTTCAAATTTTAAATCATTTTTACAAATGTATAGCTTAATAAAAAGAATAGATCCCGACATTCTACATGTAGTGACAATTAAACCTATATTATTGGGAGGCATTGCGGCGCGTTTATTACAGGTTCCTGGTTTGGTTATTGCCATATCCGGGCTTGGCTTTGTTTACATTTCAAAAAATTTTTTCTCGAAAATTATTCGAAAATTTATTACTTTATTATACAAGTTTATATTCTCTCATCCCAATATCCATGTTATATTTCAAAATAAAGATGATCTAACACTCATAACGAAAATTACAAAATTATCTCTTAAAAAAACCTCTTTAATACCTGGTTCAGGTGTCTTATTGAAAGATTATCCAGCATGTCCTTTACCGCACAGCGACAAGTATTTGGTGGTAATGGCAGCTAGATTATTGGTTGATAAAGGAGTGCGAGAGTTTGCCAATGCTGCGAGACAATTACATGATGCAGGTTATCAACCTCGGTTTATTCTGGTTGGTGATTACGACCCTGGCAATCCCGCTAATATCTCAAAAAAAGAAGTGGAACAGTGGGTATCAGAAGGTATCCTTGAATACTGGGGTTATCAAAATGATATACCAAGTCTGCTAGCTAGATCGTATATGGTGGTGTTGCCCTCATACCGTGAAGGCTTACCCAAAATATTAATAGAAGCGGCCGCTTGTGCCAGGGCAGTTATTACTACCGATGTTCCAGGTTGCCGAGAAGCCATTGATCCTAATATAACAGGTATCTTGGTACCTCCCCGCGATAGCTATACGCTAGCGCTAGCTATTAAACAATTACTGGATGATCATAGCTTATGCGAAAAAATGGGTTTAGCTGGTCGTAAACGTGCTGAAACTTGTTTTGATATCAAACAAGTCATAGGAAAACATATTGCCATTTATGCGGCCTTAGCCCAACAATCTATTTAAGTGAAAGTTACCGTAAAATTAGCTTGCGTATGGTTTTTCTAAACAATAACTTTTCTGGGCCAGGATAAAAAATTCCTGCCAAAGTTGATAGAGAGAAAATAGCTAAAAAGCAAATTATCACTACTATAAGCGTACTATGTACCCCAGTGATTAACAATTTAACACTACCAAAAGCAAGCGCTTGTGTTACTAACAGCCATATACTCCACTTAGCATGTGCTTGCCACGAGATTAAGTAACCTAATTTTTGTAAACTATAGAGGCTAGTAAGTATCATAACCCAATAACTGATTGATGTGGCCAACGCTATACCCAAAAGTCCCCATTTTAAAAAAAATAAGAATAGCGTATTCAACAGGGTATTAACAATTAATCCTAATATATGCCGCTGAACTATTAAACGGAGCTTTTTTTCTACCTGAAAGATTTGGTCTAAGGGTCCAATCAAAAACAGCGGTATTAACATCCATGCGTAAGCCATAACACCCACGGCAACGCTATGTACATCTTGAATAGTAAAAACACCGCGTTCTAATGCAAAGCTCACTATCGCTTGATTGGCGAGAAGCATGAAACATGTAGTACACACTCCCAGAAATATGGACATTGAAATTAAATTATCTAATTTTTGAGAACGTTCTCCAAGCGTTTTGTGTTCTGAAACAACTGTAATAAAAGAGCCTGATAAATAAATCAACGCTGGAGGCAAGCCAGCTAATGTCATCGCATAAGCAAGCGCTGATATAGACCCTTCTGGCAGAAAAGAAACGAATATTCTATCAATAAGCACATAAAAATATTGAGCTCCTTGTAGCAATAGAAGCTCTGGAACAATTTGTAGAGAACATCTAATAGCTGGCGATAATGGATTCGCAAGCGGATAAATGAATTTCCAGGTTTTAATCAATAGATAAAAAAACGCAAGTAAGACACCTACACTAAATGACCATAATAGAACTTTTGCTTGATTTCTAAAAAAAGCTACGCAGACTAATACAAAAAATGCCGTAATAAAGTCAGCTTGGTAAAAAGGTGAGAATTGCCGCCACGAACGCAATATTGCCCCTAATAAGCGCAATGGAATATAAAAAAAGATGACAGGCAATAGCCAAGAAATAGCATTAGACAGTAGTTGCTTTCTCTGGAGATCGAATCCAATAGCCATATAAGACAATACATCCTTAAAAAAATAGAGTAAAATGGTTAAAATTAATGAAAAAATTAGTGTTAATGTAAAAAACCCGCGGGAAATTTCTAAAAAATCACCCATTCGCTTTTCTTGTAAAGCCTTGACTAAATCAGGCACTACTATAACATCAGCTATACCTGCCCATGAAAAAACAAATGTGCCCAATAAAGCTACTGCCATATAGAAAATATCAAGTTGAGTACTTAGACCAACCACGGCGGCGATAATGATATGTTTTCCAAAACCTGCAAGCCGATTCAGGCTGTTCCACAAAAGAGCGGATTTAAGCGATTTTAAGAAGGTTTCATTTTGCATGAATTGACAATCTAACAAGTAATATACGGTACCACTTTATAATAAATTTCTCTTCCAATTTATAACCTCAGATCAGATTCTTCTGCTTTCAAAATATATTTAAGATCGTATAATATACTGACAGGTTTACCAAGCGCTCTTATCTCTTTAGCAGACATTTCTTTGAAATAACGATGAGCAACAGCAATAATAATGGCATCGTAGGCTTTCGGTTCCAATGCAATAATTGGGGTAATACCATATAATTCTTGCGCTTCTTGATGATTGATCCAAGGATCAAAAACATCAACATCGCAATTGTAATCTTTCAACTCTGTAACAATATCTATTACCCGCGTATTGCGCAAATCGGGGCAATTTTCTTTAAAAGCAAGCCCCATTATTAACACTTTGGAATCATTAACTTGTATACGGCGCTTTACCATAGCTTTTATCAGTTGTGATACCACATACACACCCATGCTATCATTTAAACGGCGGCCCGCCAGAATGACTTCCGGGTGATAGCCAATTTCCTGTGCTTTGTGAGTAAGGTAATAGGGATCAACACCTATACAGTGTCCACCTACCAACCCGGGCCAGAAGGGTAAAAAATTCCACTTGGTGCCAGAAGCTTTAAGTACGGCCTCCGTATCAATATCCATTTTGTTAAAGATAATGGCTAATTCGTTAATTAATGCAATATTAAGATCTCGTTGTGTGTTTTCAATGACTTTTGCAGCTTCGGCTACTTTGATATTCTCAACCTTATAAGTACCTGCCACAATAACTTCGTTATATAGAGCATCAATCAGGTTAGCAATTTCTGGCGTAGAACCAGAGGTTAT
>JAJONP010000032.1 GCA_021323555.1 Gammaproteobacteria bacterium
AAATGTGCTCACATACACGTGTATGCTGCGCTATTTTTATAAAATTTTCGCACGACCTTGGCTCAAATCCGAACTTTTTGCGTAAAGTCAAAAGCCCCGCGAACAGTTACCCTATAATTGCCAGTAATGTAATTTACTGGCAATTATGGGGAAATAAGTAGGGAAACCTTAATGGTTGAAATAACTTGTAGTTAGATCAGATGTAATAGAAGGTTTTTCTGCTGGTGAAGCTGCTTTGAAAATATCATTATATGTCCTAAGACGGTTTCTTTCGTAAAAATAAGTTGTATCATTCTCTCCTAAAACAAACATTCGCAAATCTCTGTACCGGAGTGTGTGTTCTGCAGTTCGAAGAATCAGTTTAGCAAACGGCGCATACTCTGGCTTTTGAAGTAAAGCCCGTGCCACATAACCGGATTGAGTCGTAGAAAAAAAGGATGCCCAATTTCTATCTCTTTGTAAAGCCAATGCAAGAATGTTCCTAATAGCATGTGTCAGCTCTTTTCTACTTTCAAATTTTTTATTCTTTGCCTCTGATAAATAGGATGATAAAAGAGTACCTTTAGTAGAATACTTGCTTTTATCTGATAAACCATTGTGGACTTCCTGTATAAATGTTTGAAATAGTAAATCTGTGCTTTCTGGTAAAGGATCATCATCATGCAAATTAAATGTATTTATATGCGGAGGATAGATGCGCATTTGAAGATCAGCGTTATCTACAGGTTCTCCTTCTTTTTCTTCGTCTTCTTCGCTCCTTTTTAAAGATTTATGGTGTAAGTTTACATAATTTTTATTTGGGTCAGTTTCTATTGTTACTCCCCGAATAGAATGGCAATGACGAGTAGCTTTTTTAAAACACCATTTTTTTGCTTTAGGAAATTGATTATAGAAAACATCATATGCTATATAAACATACAGAAAATTGTCTAATTTTATTGGTGCCTGGTCTTTTTGATAGGGTTTAAGAAATAATTCCCACTGATGCTGAAATTCAGTTCCACAATCTGATAAAAACTCTTTGACACGCATAAAAGTAATTAGACTATGTGGGAAAATATATACTGCTGGCAAACCATCATTATCTAATTTAGACTCTACGCATTGTATTCCTGAATGACCGCCTGGCATGACATCCTCTTCTACTTGAGCTTGTTGAGGATACTTTGGTAGCAATGGCGCATGAAACATATAATCTTTATGGGGTATATTAGTATAAAGTGCTAATACTTTTTTTAGAGTTCTGCAACTTGATAAATCTTTGACTTTATTCGCAAGCGTCTTAGAAAATATATCTAATTTTTTTGCGCTGGTGATGAGATTTCCTGGTACTGGATCTACAAGAGCAAGATTAATCTCCAATAAATCTTCGTCAAAATTTCCTAGCATTTGCGCAAGCATTAACGCAGCTATTCCACCACGGCTATGGCCATAGCAATTTAATCTCACTTTTTTACCCTGTTTAAGTAAGTCGATGACTTTTTGTTTGACGCTGCGACATTGATATTCTAACCCAGTACCAAAAATAAACCCTTTTATTCCATTTGTAAGCGTGGTACCAGAAAACCCTTGTTTTAATTGAGTCTCTGTTTCTTTAGTATTTTGATATAAGAAACTTCCAAGAGGACACTCCTTATCCTCATCCGTCTCGCCAGTATCCTCTATATCATGAGCAGTTCCACTAAAATAGACTGTGAGAATAGTTATTTTTTCTGAAAACTCAGACATCAAATTTTTCCTCGATTACTCTATAAATATTATGGCGAAATTATACTCAATTACGGTTAATTAAGCAAATCCTATACCCTCTAAAATAAATGCATGCATTATATGACACGATATATGAGCGTTTCGAGGCGTTTTTTCTCTACAGATTGTCGCATGGATGGCTGTTAAGTGATTTTGTTTGAAGAGTTATAACAACCGCGCTCCCCTGCCTTACTAGCAATTGAAGTCTATATTTTCCTTTTCTTCACTGTCATAGTCATAAGTGCCTGGTAATTTATGAATCCAGGGATTGGCGGGATTGTAAAAAATGCTATTTCTAAATGTTCCTAAAAAAGTAGTATCTTCACGAGTTGAATTTCCAAATCCAGCTAAACTAATTACTTCAGCTATCAAAGGATCAATCTGATGCACTGTCTCCGCTTGAGCAGTATTATTTACAGCAGTTTTTGAAGCTTGTTGTAATGAAAATTGAATAGCACGTCGATGTTTTATTTTTAATTTCTGATGCTCTTTTAATACGTCATCTCTTTGAATATAATTTTCTATTCTTGCTGGAAGAAAACCCTCTCTATCCCAAACCGCAGAAAAGAAAAAAGCATCCATTTTTTGCATAGCCAATAGTTCTTTTTTATTATCCTTACTAGGAACAATTAATGCAACAGGCAGCCCTTCGATACTTGGTTCATGTCCAGAACTACTTAACCCACAATAACAAGCCAAACATGGAAATAATCCAAAAATTTTCTCCCCACCAAAGAAATTTTTCTCGTCCTTTAACTCAATAATCGACAGCATATATTTTTCCATTCGGTGTCCTTGCAATTCATTAATCTTTGGATGATTCTTAAGTTTTACCCTATTACCACTATTATCTTCATAAAACATTTGGGTTAGTTTGTTTTTATTGATAGACCTATGAATTTCATCATTGCTGTAATCCAGTTGCGCTAATTTTTCCTCATCTACAGGGAGAACTTCTACCTCCAGAATATCTTTTTCTAATAGTCTTCCTTTATAACCTACATACTTATAGACAGCATACGATAAAGGAACAGATATAATTGTTAAAGCTAGGGCTGTTATATGTTTAAAAATAGAAAGAAAGTTTGAAATTCCATATAATAACTTTTTAAAAGGACTATCAAGTATACAGGCATGTTTTATTAAAAAAGGCACGACAAATAGATAATCTAAAAATCCCATTACTTCAAAACTACCTGTAAGAGAACCCCATACAATCACAGCCCATATCAAAAAATTATCTTTATAGAGAGTCTGGGAGTCTGTAAAATAAAAAAATGGGTTAAATTCCATAAATAAGTGCTAGCCTTAAATTTTTTCTCTATTACTCTATAAATATTATGGCGAAATTATACTCAACTACGGTTAATTAAGCAAATCCTATACCCTCTAAAATAAATGCATGCATTATATGACACGATACATGAGCGTTTCGAGGCGTTTTTTCTCTACAGATTGTCGCATGGATGGCTGTTAAGTGATTTGGTTTGAAGAGTTATAACAACCGCGCTCCCCTCTTTCCTACCTGATTAGCAGAAAAGAAGGGGAGCGGGTGATAGAGATTGAAGATTACTTAGTAGTACGTTTAACTGTCTTACGTTTTACAGTTTTCTTTTTAGCAGGTTTTTTTGCTATTTTCTTTACGGCCTTTACTACTTTTTTCGCGGTTTTCTTAGCAGCAGCCTTTATTTTTTTAGCTACTGGTTTTTTCTTTGTTACTGTCTTCCTTTTCTTTACTGGCATAGTCATATCCTTTAACAGTTAAATGAATGAGAGATAAGAATATAACAAATTTTTTTAAATGTCGATACTTCTGTTTTATCCTATAGTTAGTAAGGGTTATCGCCTTCCAAAAGCGCTTTTCTAGTAAAATCTCTCACGTGTTAATGTTATATGAGTATTTCCCCCATTCGTATATAGCGGTGTTTATTATTTCTTGGTAAATAATCCTCATGTAAGTTTTCTAGTTGATGCTTACGTATATCTCTCAGGCGCCGTAAGGCTGCAATATCCATATTATAAGGAGAACATGCATCTCCTCCTTGCTGGCAATACGGATCATTCCCCCTCACATATACATATCCATACTTACTCCGCTCGGAAAGGATCGAAAACCATTCTTCTTGATAAGTATTGAAAGAGACAGTGCGAACACGCGGTAAGCCACGCTTTCTAAAATTAGGCTCAGGATAGAATGGCCGATCAGGCCGACAATATTCATTCACAACGTGTGCGGGTAAGAGTAATTGCTCTTGCGCAATTCGTTCACGCCCCTCATTCCTTAATAGTTCATGTTCTCCTAATTGATGATACTTCAATTTAGTTATATAACTATCTAACACATCGATGAATGGGTTTAAGTCAAAATGGATACCATGCTCTGTGCCATTTTCTTCCAAGGCTTGCAATTGCATCGTAACTTCTTCTTTCGGTATCCAATTTAACAGCATCTCCCACATATGCCAGTCCATCGCCCAGACGGCATATTGGAAGCCTGTAATATGTTTAAAGGTGCGGTTAGATAAATCTGTTACTGTACCTGCCCCTAAAGCTAATCTCCTGTTTACTTTAAGCATGGCTTCAGCTTTCTCTTGTTCGCCTTCGGCGACCAAACGCAGGAATGTTGAAAGCTTAGACGATGCAGTCTTTGGATTTGGAAAAAATATTCGAGGGTTATAAGCTATTTGACATTTTCTTCTATATTCAGCGTCTTTTCGCTCTGCTTGTTGTTGTAATAGGGATAATTCTTCATTAAAGCGTCCACCCCAAGAAATTACTTGACGGACCCATAAGCTATTTTTCTGGAGGATGCTAACACATAAAACCCTACTAAGAATCTCTTGTGATTCAGGCGGTAGTGGCCGAGTTAACTGAAAAGAGGCGAGAGCATCGCCCATCCACGCCATCAGATTCAGGATAAGATCCTCTGATTTAGTGTGGCATAGAGCATGTTCTAACGGTAATTTACCCACGAAATCAGAACAAAGTAAGCTTGCCAAGCCTAATCCTTTCTGCTGGTTTTCCAGTAACTCAAGAAGAAGGATAAGGTTATCTTTGCGTAATGCAGCATGATGTAGTGGAAATCTTTTTGTTTTTTCATCCATCGCAAGCAGTAACCGTTTATCTCTTTGAACAAGTTTTCGAATGATTGCAGTATTAGCTCCGTAGCAAGCTTCTTTCATTTTTCGAACCCATCCAACAGGTAAGTATTGTTGATAAGCCAAATCAGGATGCTTTTCAAGAAATTCACGGATTTTTAACAGATACTGCTTGTTACTAGTAATTTTTTTATTAGCAAGCTTCAAATTTGTCATAGGTGATGTATCACATCCATTCGGAGAGCGCCATAACCACTCAATAATGGCTTCGCGTTCATAAACCTGGCCATCAGATGTTGATACAGGATCGCACATGATAAGTCCTGTAATAGGGCATGATAATGACATCACTTCATTACTGTCTTTATCATCATCTACCAGTGGAGAGGGATAGAGAAGTGATTGTAAATGTTTCCACGCGGCTTCATCCGAACGTAAATCAGGAAGAGCTTTTGGTAAAGATAAAGGCATCATACTCGGCGCTTGCGGATCGTCTTTTTCTTCTGAAGCAATCGCAGTTTGCCTACGTTTTCGTCTCATAGCTATGTATTGCTGTTCCCTGAACACCCTGTTAGTTTCTTCAATCGTCTCTACAATAGCATCCCAAATCGACCTTAACATAGATTTTTCCTCAAATAATTTTCATTCAGTAAGGCATGGAAGTTTACAGGAATGATTTCCTTTTTGATTTAGGAAATTAGAGTAATTTTTTGTAAGATTAATGCGGGGTGTCTATGTCTCCCCTCCTGATTAATAAAGAATTATCGCCTTTTAGGAAAATAGGTATCAAGGTATATTTTTATGATCTATTCTATAGATAATTTTTTAGGTATAATGCGTTCACGTACCCACCGACATGGAAGCTATATGGTACAACAAACAGAAAACGTGCAGAACAAACCAGTATTATCAGTTATTCTAAACCCATCTCACTTTAATAAAGTAACAGATTTGGAAAAAATCTTTCTTCTACTTGAATCAGCAGACGCAGACTCTCGTAATCAACAGCAAAACGAATACATGTCAGTATTAGCTTCTGCATTGTTTATTGCCTATACGGAGGGAAAAGAGGCTGAAGGAGGTAATCCTGGCTGGGCACCTGATGAGCAGAAAGCAGGTTTTTATTTAGCAAAAATATTAACGACAGCTTCATCAGAAAGTCTCGTGGATAATACTTTATTTTGGTTTGCTTGGCTGACATCTGCGCGATTAGCTCTTTTACGTGTGTTTCGCGAATATTGGGTATTAAATTCGATGGATCCCACGAAGTATGCATTTAATTTTCGTAATTTCCAATTCTCTTATCTACCAGAAATTGTAATTTGCCTTTATAAGCTTTTTAGTCACTCTTGCCGTCCCAAAAAACCAATGGATAAATGGTATACTATCCGTTTCGAATGGAAACGCTTTTGGCAAATCTTATACGATAGAAAATTTTTCGGTATATTATCGAATGCCTGTGTCTGGCTTCTTGTAAACGTCATTGGTTACTGCGTAGCGCCCTGGTTATCTGCCTTGATTAATCTCGCAGGTTTTGCATTTGATATTGCCCATGATTTTTATATAACAAATCAGGAATTGAAAGAATATCAAGAATTAGATGAAGAACTCTGTTCAGAGGGTCAGCTAGTAAAAAACGACAATACGAATCTCTTAGGGAAAAAAATAAAAGAACTCACTTTTGCACGCAACTATGCAACTGTTGTCGCAATCGCTATTTTTATTGGAATGCTATTGTTTTATGCCCCTGTTTTAATACCTGCAGCCCATGCCTATTTCAGCCTAAGCACAGGATGGTGTGCCGTCACTGCTACATTGGCTTTGAAAAACCTCGAACCACTCAAGAACATTCTTGGAATAGTAGGCGCTACCCTTATTATAATCTTTGCAATAGGATGGAATTTTTTAAAAGGTAAATTAAAAAACCTATTAGATAGGGATTTTTATGAAAAAACATGGAATTTCTTAAAAAATAATAAAATAGAAGGCATTCTCCCTACCGTTTTCTTTGCGAGTGTTATTACCCTTTCTTTCCTAGGTACACTTCCTATTATTCCGCTTTATGCTTTGATGCTCTGTCCTCCCATCATTATTTTCGGAGTAGTTAAAGCAATATCCTGGTTGTGGCAAGGAAAATCGCACGCTCATTGTGATACACTTCTCGTGGAGGAAGAACCAAAGGATAGCTCTAATACTTTTGACATTATTAAAAATCTTAAAACGTTAGCACGCCAATATAAACCAGATAAACCAGAAGATTTGGCAAAAGAGTTTAGAAAAGCGATAAAGATATGGGGAGAACTTGATAATAAAAAAGGGGAAACGGATGCGTTAGCGGTTTTTACTTCAAAATCAGGAAATAGCCGTTCAAGTAATAGTGACCCTATGACAGAAGAGCCTCACAACCTTACCAATAGGCTAATCGCAGGGCAATCGCATTCATAGGATTGCCCTGCCGCTCTTCCAAGCCATACACTCGGCACATAAACACAATGCCCAGCGTTTAATTTTGCTGCAACGGTATATTTCTTCAGTTTAGTCTTATTAATTTAAGACCAATATTACCTGGGTACGTTCTCCTACAACAATCGACAAGTCTGTTCATTCTTCTTAGGGAAGAACTTGTGATAGTTATCCAGAGCACGTATTACAAAATCCCTCGGTAATAATTTATTTTGTTGTAGGACTCGGATATGCAGATCTAATTCTTCCTTAGATAAGTAATTTGAAATCATCAAGCACATAGGCATATTCCCATCAAATATAGCATGTTGAAACCCTGTGATATCACAACAGAAGGTACTCGCTATTGGATCATTTGGATCTATCGCTGACCTCCCTGACGACTTTAAGGCTAGTTGCCTATCTCTTTTAAGCATATTTTCAGCTAGCTCTACCTGTTTGTGAGCAACAACATGTAGAAACAGAGCAAGTCCCAGTCCAAGCCCAGGCGGATGTATGATTTGCTGCGGAGAAAATAATCGAGGATTATAAGCCATATTTTTTTGCGCCATTATTTTCACTTGATTTTCAAAAATAAAATACAATCCAATGCTAAAATGCGCTGATAAGTTATAGGGTATTGGACGGCTTAAGCGAACAGAAACAAGCGCATTACCCATATATATAATCAGAGCGCTTAAGGCAGGATCATCCTTTTCTTCTCTACCTCCGTTGTACTGTATGGCATATTCTAAAGGCAACCGACCTATAGAATCAGGACAAAGTAAGTTCGCCAGTGCTAACCCTCGCTGTCGAGATTCGAGTAGCTCAATAACAGTGGTAAGACTATCTATATGCAATGCAGCACAGTGTAATGGAAATGTTTTTGTGCCCTCATGCTGCGTTAACAATAACCGTTTATCTTTTTGAACAAGCTCTCGAATCGCTACGGTATCTCCATTAAAACAAGCTTCTTTCATCTCTTGAATCCAGCCAGCAGGCAAATACTGAAGCTTTGCGAGATCAGGACGGCTTTCAAGCAGTTGACGGATTCTTGACTGATATTCCTCATTGCTGGTAAGCGTTAAATTAGGAAGCTCTAAATTTGTGAGTGGTGACGTCTGATGTCCTTGTGAAAACCACTGAGTAATGGCTTCGCGTTCATAGACCTGGCCATCCGATGTTGAAACAGGATCATACATGAGACTGTGTGTAAGAGGGCATAATAAAGCTTCATCAATGTCTGTAGCATCTGCCACTGGCCATGGATAAAGTCCCATTTCTTCGAGTCTGTTTTTTATTTCCTTTCTCACGAAATTTGTAAAGCGCTCTTCAACAATATCTAATCTACCTTGTTGAGATCGTGTTTTTGAAAGCCCATTCCAAAACCTCATATAGTTGAAAAATTCTAATTGACTCTCAATTCCTGCGATTCTTTTGAACACCTCCTTTTTTTCCATACTCATAAGCAGGAGTCTATTAACGTCAAATTTTTCTTGGAAAATATCCTCCATACACTTACTATCTGCTTGCTCAGGCTTTATTAAGTCAGTTAACAGAGTTTTTATCTCATCAACCACACCATTGTCTGCTGATGGATAAAGAAGTAATTGTAAATTTTTCCACGCAAGCTTGTCTGAACGTAAATCAGGTAGAGCATTTGGTAAATCTGAGGGAGCCAAAGTCGGTGCTTGTTGATTCTCTTCTTGTTGCGGATCATCTTTTTCTTCAAGAGCAATCCTAGCTCTTCGAGGGTTTCTGCTTTCTAAACGTAAACGAGGATTGCTTGGCTCTATCCCGAGGAAACTTTCTGTTCTCAAAACTACATACGCAACAGCATTCAAAACTGACTCTCCACATCTTCTTAGCATAAATTTCCCCTCAAATAAAAAAATAAATTATTTTTCAGCTGATCCTACAAAATTCAGAAGTATACACGAATTATTTTATTTTTTATTTAGGAAATTTAAGTAATTTTTTGTAGGATTAATACGGAGGGTTTAGAACACTTTATTTGATTAATAAGGAATTATTTTCTTTTAAGGAAAAAGGCATCCTACTCTATTTCTATCATCTATTGCAGAGAAAGTTTTTTGTGTATAATCCGCCTACGTATTTACTTAAGTGAAATTATATGTCGCACGAAGCAGTGGCAGAAGACGAAAAAGATGACAGCAGTGCACCACATTTAGATTTACAAATATATAACATTCAAGAAATTTTAGCGAATGCAGATTTTACAAAGATAGAAGACTTAGAAAAGATTTTTGGATTACTTGAAGATATAAAAAAGAATCCTCAAGAATATAACGGTGTTCTACTCACGAACGCACAAGAAAAGCAGATGGAGACACTGGCATATGCTTTGTTTATTGCCTATAGAGACGGACAAGAGGCTGGAGCCACTAGCCATGGCTGGACACCTGACAAAGAAAAAGCAAATTTTTATTTAGCCAAAATATTAATAACGGCATCCCCAGAAAATATCATAGATAATACTTTGTTTTGGTTTACCTGGCTGACAACAGTACGATTGGCTTTTATGCGTGTGTTTGACCGAGAATATACTTCATCTCTTTCTTTTCTTCCTCAGACATTCTTTAACCGCTTTCCTTCAATGGTTGCAAGTAATTTTAAC
Organism: Gammaproteobacteria bacterium; assembly: GCA_021323555.1. The sequence continues at coordinate 9,928 of JAJONP010000032.1, forward strand.
TTGTTTCAATTCTCTTATGGTCCAGAACTTCTATTTTGTCTTATTAAACTTATTAGTGAATCTTTTCGTCCTAAAACGGAAGAGGATAAAGACAAATGGTTTTATGAACGATTTGAAAGCAAGCGCTTTTCTCAAATTTTTTTCAGCAGGAAATTTTTTGGCGCATTCTCGAATGCCTTCGTTTGGCTTGTTGTGAATATTGTGACTTACCATGTTTATACACCTCTGGCATGCGCAATTAATCTGGGAGGTTTTACTTTTGATGTATTCCACGATGGGTATTTAGCACATCAAGAAAAAAAAGAATACAGGAAATTACAAGAAAATCATGCGCTGTGCGAAGAGTATGGTTTGCAAGATCAATTAAACAATAAAATAAAAGCACTCGCGTTTAAACGTAACTATGCGATTGGTGTAGCGATAGGTATTTTATTTGGGATGCTGATTTTTTACGCGCCTGTTTTAATGCCTGCGTTACCTGGATGGCTTAGCGCAAGCACTGCGTGGTATGGTGCTGTTATTGCAGTGGGTTTGAGACACCTCCCTTTTCTTAAATGGCTGGGTGCTTCAGTAGTCATGTGCTCTGCTGTAGGATTGAGTTTTATTTGGGGTAGATTAAATACATTTCTTACGAAAAATTTCTATAAAGAATTATGGGATTTTTTGAAAAAATATAAAGCGGAAAGCATTATTACTGCTGGATTAGTTGTAGGAACCTTTGCTTTAAAAATCTTCTTTCCTGCCAGCATTTTTGCTGGGGTTTTAACATTCGGTATTCCAGCAGTGACTGCTTTGACTTTTTTAGCAGTTAAAGCAATATCTTATGTATGGCATCAAAGACAAGAAAAACAATCAAATTCTTCAATCTTAGAAGAATGGGAAAAACACACCCTTATGGATGCACTTAAAAAATCGCAATACAAAGTATTATTAGAAGAAAAACCAGGGGAAAATAGGAACAATATTGCTAATACTTGTAATATGTTGCGAGTATTTCAGAGTTTATTATTGGCGGATGGGAAAGATGAAGAAAAGAAAGTGAGAAGAGATTTGATTTTACATGCATCACAGCTATCGTCTGAAGAACTGAATAAGCATCTTAGAAATTGGGGACGCGAAAATACAGAAATATTAAAATATAAAACCCCGCAAGAATTTTTCAAACAACTAGAAATTACAGCATTCCTACCCGTTCAGAACTATTCTTCAAGAGAAATAACCATGTTATTTGACAGGTTATACCATTCGCTAGCAGAGCAAAAAGATAATATAGAGACGCTAATAAACAATCTGTACCCTTCCTTTCTAGAAATGAAAGAGGAATATGAGAAGAAACTTAAGGAAAGGAATCAAAAAGAGACAACAAAAGAAAACCCTTATACCTTAAAAGAGTATGAGTTAGAGTTACAGAAAAGGGAAAATGAAGCGAAGGGGTCTCTTGATCCTGCTCGGTTAAAGCAGCTTACCTCTTATGAATTAAGACTGTTCCGAACAGTCACTGGGCTTCTCGAGCACTCGGAATGGGAGAAACATGAAGCAATTTGGGAGGGTCGAGTACAAGAACAAGGCCAAGATGTATCACCTGATCAGCATTTTATAAATTTTGTAATGGAAAAAATAGGGAATGATGTACATACAAAAAAAGAGGAGAAAATTAAAAAATGGAACGATGAAATAACTAATAAAATAGCGCAAAAAGAAGTGATAAAGCGTTTAACCACGACAGCTGAAAAAACGAGCACTCATTTTGCATCTCTTTATTCCACTCCTCCTAATCTCAGAGTGTTCTGTAAAAAACCAGCGGAACAACACCTTGGAACCAGAAGGCAGTCTTCTATAGGAGAAGTTACACGTTCTCCACGTTTATTGCCCTGTGAAGCTACTAGTGCCGGTGCTTCCCCTCCTTCTTTATAACTGTTCACACTTTAATAGGCAAAGTCCGTATTTGGCCAATCTCGTGCGGAAATTTTATAAAAATGTACTCACATACAAGTGTATGCTGCGCTATTTTTATAAAATTTCCGCACGACCTTGGCTCAAATCCGAACTTTTTGCGTAAAGTCAAAAGTCCCGTGAGCGCTTACCCTTTTTTATTTTTTAAAGAAAGATGTTTTCACTATAATTAACGTACACCATTTCTATTGATGGGTAATTAAAAGAGGCCATGAACGGTTGCTATAAGTGTCCTTCTCCGAGATAACTTTGCAACGCAGCAGGCACTCGAATACCGCCTTCTTCATCCTGATAATTTTCTAAGATAGCCACGAGTGTACGGCCAACCGCAAGCCCTGATCCATTTAGTATATGCACTAACTCGAGATTGCCTGTTTTGACATCGCGATAGCGGGCTTTTAAGCGACGAGCCTGGAAGTCTTCTGTATTGCTACAAGAAGAGATTTCGCGATAGGTGTTTTGACTAGGAAGCCAGACTTCTAAATCATACGTTTTAGCCGCTGCAAAGCCTAAATCACCTGTACAGAGTGAAATAAGCCGATACGGAAGTTCGAGGCGTTGCAAAACAGTTTCAGCATGGCGCGTAAGTGCTTCATGCGCTTCATAAGATTTTTCAGGGTGAACGATTTGGAGTAACTCTACTTTTTCAAATTGATGATTACGGATCATGCCTCGTGTGTCTTTGCCATACGAGCCTGCTTCACTGCGAAAACAAGGTGAATGGCATACATATTTTAGAGGCAATTGGTCTACTTCTAAAATTTCATTGCGTAGGGTATTAATGACAGAGACTTCAGAGGTTGGAATTAAATAAAATTCCGTATTATTTTTGACTTCAAATGAATCTTCTTTCAAATTGGGTAATTGACCTGTACCAAACATTGAATCTGCATTTGCTAAATAAGGTACGTAGATTTCCTGGTAACCATGTTCTTGTATATGTAAATCTAGCATGAATTGTATTAAGGCACGTTGCAATTTTGCAAGCATACCACGCAGTACCACAAAACGGGCGCTGGCTATTTTAACGCCTGCTGCAAAATCCATCCCTAATTTTTCACCTAAATCCACATGATCTTTGGGGGTAAAATCAAATTTTCGAGGCATGCCCCAGGTGCGGATAATTTTATTATCTGCTTCACTTTTTCCGATAGGCACAGATTCATGTGGAAGATTGGGGATACGTGCAAGTAAATCATTTAACTCGCTTTGAATATGTGAAAACTGCTCTTCTGAGACTTTAATAGAATCATTTAATTCTTTCAGCGTATGAAATAACGCATCGCTATTTTCATTTTTGGCTTTTGCCTGGCCAATGGCTTTAGAACGGGTATTACGTTCATTTTGTAGATTCTGTAAATGCATTTGCACTGTTTTACGTTGTTCTTCCAACGAATGGAGACGCGAAACATCAAGGATAATGCCTCGCGTTTTTAATTTTTCTGCAATGCCATTTAAATCTGCTCGTATTAATTTAGGATCTAACATAATACTTTAGCTGCCGTTGCGCCTATTTCTGCTGGCGAACGTACAGTATGTACGCCTGCTGCTTCTAATACAGCAAATTTTTCAGCCGCTGTGCCTTTACCACCTGCAATAATAGCACCCGCATGTCCCATGCGTTTGCCTTCAGGTGCTGTTACACCTGCAATGTAAGATACAACAGGTTTTGTCACATATTTTTTAATATAAGCAGCCGCTTCATCTTCTGCTGTACCGCCAATTTCTCCAACCATCACAATAATTTCAGTTTGAGGATCTTTTTCAAATAAAGCTAACACGTCAATGAAATTGGTTCCCGCAATGGGATCACCGCCGATACCGACACAGGTGCTCTGCCCTAACCCTAATTCTGTTGTTTGATGGACTGCCTCGTATGTTAAAGTGCCTGAACGAGAAACAATACCGACACGCCCAGGTGAATGAATATGGCCTGGCATAATCCCGATTTTGCATTGGCCTGGTGTAATAACGCCTGGGCAATTAGGCCCGATTAAACGGGTATCAGGATGATTTGCTAAATACGCTTTGACTTCTAACATATCGAGGACAGGAATCCCTTCTGTAATACAGATGATTAACTTAATACCTGCTTCAACGGCTTCCACAATCGAGTCTTTACAAAAAGGCGCTGGAACATAAATAACAGAAGCGTCCGCTTTTGTCGCCTCATAAGCTTCTTTAACCGTATTAAAAACGGGTAAACCTAAGTGGGTTTGTCCACCTTTCTCTGGCGTGACGCCTCCGACCATGCGGGTGCCATAAGCAATCGCTTGTTCTGAATGGAATGTACCTTGTTTACCTGTAAATCCCTGACATATTACTTTTGTGTCTTTATTAATTAAAATACTCATTATTTTTCACCTGCTGCTTGAACTACTTTTTTAGCAGCATCTGTGAAGCTTGCTGCTGGAATAATATTCAATCCGCTTTCGCGTAATTTTTTAGCGCCAAGTTCTGCATTATTGCCTTCCAATCGCACAACGACAGGCAATGTAGTGCCAACTTCAGCAACAGCACTCATGATACCCTCTGCGATTAAATCACAACGTACAATGCCGCCAAAAATATTCACTAATATCGCTTTGACGTTTTTATCTGACAAAATAATTTTGAAAGCTTCTGTGACGCGTTCTTTGGTTGCACCACCGCCGACATCTAAGAAATTTGCGGGATTGCCGCCATGTAATTTTACAATATCCATGGTTGCCATCGCTAACCCTGCCCCATTCACCATGCAGCCAATATTGCCATCTAACGCAATATAGTTGAGTTCCCAATCATGCGCGCGATTTTCACGTTCATCTTCTTGTGTGGTATCACGCATCGCACGTAATTCAGGTTGGCGATAAATAGCATTATCATCAATAACGATTTTGCCATCAAGGCATAATAAATTGCCTTGCTTTGTAATAACTAACGGATTAATTTCTAATAGATTGAAATCATTTTCTGTAAATAATTTTCCGAGTCCCAGTAAAATTTTTGTAAACTGTTTAATTTGATCGCCTGATAATCCTAATGCAAAAGCCAGTTGACGTGCTTGATAAGGTTGTACGCCCAGTAAAGGGTCAACAACGGCCGTTAGAATTTTTTCAGGTGTATCGTGTGCGACTTTTTCAATTTCAACACCACCTTCTGTGGATGCCATAAACACAATGCGTTGTTTAGAGCGATCAATCACTGCACCTAAATAAAGTTCTTTTGCAATATCGGAAGGCTCTTCAATCAATAATTGATGGACGGGCTGGCCTTCTGCATTCGTTTGGTAAGTCACCAGGCGTTTGCCCAGCAGGTTTTTTGCAAAGTCTGAGATTTCTTCTTTCGTTGATACGACTTTCACACCACCTGCTTTGCCGCGACCCCCTGCATGAACCTGTGCCTTCACGACCCAGCGTTTGACAGGAAAAGTATCTGCAATGGTTAATGCTTCTTCCGCATTCCGTGCGACTTGGCCATAAGGTACTGGCAAACCGTATTTTGCCAATAGCTGCTTGGCCTGGTACTCGTGTAAATTCATCTAATTACTCCTCTATTTTTAAACTTCATTTAGCGATGTAGCGATGTAGCAACTGTCTTGAGAATTAAATTTTAAAGGCAGTTGTTTCTCTCCATAGTTCGCCCTTTTTAATCATGGCATTCATAATAATTAATAACTTATG
>JAJONP010000033.1 GCA_021323555.1 Gammaproteobacteria bacterium
TTTTTGAGTCATCATTTTTAAAAATAAGAACGATAGCTAAACTTGTAGGTGTGTATAAACAAACTGAAAGTCTTCTAGAAAACAGCTTCTTGCTCAGACATCTGAAGCATCTGCTTCTACTAAAATAGTTTTTTAACCTTCAAAAGCTTTTTATTTTCCTGCCACGGTAAATTCCAATTCTTGAAAGACTTTGTTACATGCCTGTAGATGTATTTTTTCACTATCAAATAACGCTCCATCAAAATCAAAAATGATGGCTTTGAATTTCACAGCTTAAACGCCTCGTTATTTTTATTAATTGTATATTTGATAAAGTGCAGCGCTTTATCTCTTTTATTTGTTTCCTGATTATAGTTCCAAGCAACAGCTTGCTCAATTAATTTTTCCAATTACAGATTACAGATTTTTCCTATTTGCATATCTACCAGAGAGGATCTGTTTCTTATAGCCTCGCTCGTATAAGAATTTATTATTGCAGAAATATCTGAGTGTATATTGGTATGCTTAGTAACTTGGTTACTCAAATCACTCTTCATATCAGGTCGTTCAAGCACAAAATCGCTCTTCAAGAATTTCTTGAAAAGCCCTTGAGAGTTATCAGCAAAGTTTCTAATATCGTTGCGAATAGCTTCATGTTTGCTGGGTGGCTTAAAAAATAAGAAATTGCGAACGGAAGCATGCACACTAGTATAAGTTTCTAAATGGTTAGCTATAATGGCCCAGCCTGCGCCTAATAAAACATTTATACCCTGCAATACCATGCAATAGGATATAAAGAAAGGAAGAGGCAAAAAAAACGCTACACATAAAGGTATTATAAGAGATAGAAGAGCTATTCCCTTGTAGATAAAGCCGGTGTCATCAAGAAAAGATAATAAATTATTTCCAACTATCCATAAACCGAGTGTCGGAGCCCCCGTCAAACCTATAAGGGCGCCTAGGAAACCTCCCACTACCACATTGATGAGTAATTCTGCTATTAAACCACACAATAAAGGAATAATAGTTTCTCCAACACCGATAGGTCTATGAAGCAGGGAAGCCAAGCTTTCTAGTATGTCTTCCAAGATTGGTTTTTTATCCGTAATTTTTTCCGAAAACACATGAAATGCATTCATCAATTGGTTTAAATCTTCGATACTTTTAATTTGGTTAGCATCGATTGCTTCAGTAGAACACGTTATCACTTGTTTTTCCAAGGTTAGAAGAAAGTTTGCCGTTGACGGATATAAATTGCGCAGAAAGGATTGATCTGCAGATGCTGATCTATCAAGTGGTTCTCTAGATAATTGTTCTTGGTATCTTTCGATCAGTTCTAATAAATGCCTATCTCTTTGGTTTTCTGTGCTTGTTTCTTTTTGTGCATCATTAATGATCAGGTCAATAATAGTCTTGATAATATGATTAATATCACGTCTTAACTGCTCTAGGGATTCCTGATTTTCAGTTATTAAATCAGATAAAGACTTTCGATTTAACATTTTTTCTTTTTCCATCGTTTATACATGGAAATTCTATTTATCTAAAATTTCTATAATTTTTGATTTTACTATGCCGGCGAGACGAATCCAACACTCAACCTACTGATTACGAATACGTACAGCGATTTTTAAATCATTTAATAATCAGCTAGTTATAAAGCACAACGGCTACGAAAGCGGGCATTATAGCACCTATTTTCGTTTTAAATAACCCTAATCCGGTGCAGAATTGGTTAGGTGGTGTTGTATTGGCAAATAAGTTAATTAACGGATATAATCTTATTAATCCCCTATTTTAGGGGATAAATCCGATTGGAGCCGTTATGAATTTTAATGATGCTATTGATGAAATTTCAATGAGTGGTAAATGCACTTTCAGCATACCGCATATCCAACACATTATAAAAAAATCGCCTAAGGCAATTTATTCTTCTATTGAACATCTAGTTGCTAAAAATAAATTAGCGAGTCCTGCCAAGGGATTTTATGTTATCGTTCCACCTGAATATCAGGTACTAGGCTGTCTGCCAGCAGAACATTTTATTCCCTATTTAATGGAATATTGGCAATGCCCTTATTATACAGGGTTACTCACTGCTGCAAGCTATCAAGGAGCTACTCATCAAGCGGTGCAAGCTTTCCAAGTGATGATTCAAGGACGTGGCAGACCTGAAATTTTATGCGGAAAGGTAAGAATCCGTTTCATTGTTAATCGACATTTGTCTAAAACTCCTGTACAAAGCATCTCTACCGCTAAAAGCATGCTCAAGGTATCCACTCCTGAAGGTACTGCAATGGACTTACTCAACTATCCTCAACAATCGGGTGGATTAAATCATATCGCCACCATTCTTGCAGAACTTCAGGAAAGCATGAAGCCAGATCAGTTGCTTGCTCTTACTGAAAGGCAATCTACTATCGCATGGAAACAACGATTGGGATACCTATTAGAAGTAGTAGGCGCTACTGAATTAGCAGATGTGTTGAAAAAAAATTTAGCGCAACAAAAACGAGTGGATTATGTTCTACTGATGCCAGGCATAGAAATATCAAATGCAGGACGGAATGTAACTTGGAAAATTATTGAAAATGCAACCGTAGAGAGTGATATATGATTCCTGAATATTGTATAACTGAATGGCGCCAACGAGTTCCATGGGTAGCAGACTATCAAGTCGAACAGAACCGGATCATCAGTCGCGGTTGATTTGCTTGCTGATAGCAGCGAGTGGTCGTTTGATCGTGCCTATGAATTGGTTAAAGATAAGTTAATTTTTTATTGCCAGGTGAACCATGGAAAATGAAATAACCTATCCAAAAGGAAAAATAATGTTTGCTGCAATATACTGAGCTTATTTGGTGCCTGGAACTGAAATGGAATATAAAAAACAATGGAATAAAATAGCCAATTACTTTATGACACGTTGTGGAGCATTAGGTCCATGCTTACACAAAACAGAAAAGGGTTTTTAGCTTGCTTATTCTCGATGGCCAGATAAAGCTACAAGAGATGCCTCATGGCCTGGTGAAAATCCGCTACCAGAAATACTACCTGAAGAGTTTTGTACTGTACAGAGTGTTAGGATAGAATGCAGCAAGTGATTAGAAGATGCTTCATCTAAAAAGCCACTGTTAATTGTGAGTAATATAAAATGACTAATCAAAGCGTTGAATATGAAACGGCTTCTCCGCTCAGCCTTGTTTCGGCACGGGTTTATATTGAATCACTTGATTTGAATTACATTATTGAGTTTATGTGTTCTCAGCGCTATCCATTGCCGCGTTGGAACTTGCCAGACGCAGCACATTGTTGTCAACTCTATAAGAACTTCCTAATTTTGCTTAAAAAACATGATTCAGAATTCTTAGTGCCAACGCGTGAGGTCGATGAATTTTGGCATAATCATATCTTATATACGAGAAATTATTATTTTGATTCGATGGTCATTTTTGGGCGCTATCTTCATCATGACCCTGCTTCTCCTAATGACGATCCTGAGTTCTTGGCAAAACACTACTTAAAAACTAAGCAGTATTATCTTGAAGAATTTAAGCAAGCGCTGGAGACGGCTTATTAGGAAAATACAGCTTGGTGCTGCTATACATCATATTGTATGTGCATGTCCCTCCGTAAATGTTCACACCCTAATAGGCAAAGTCCGTATTTGGCCAATCTCGTGAGAAAATTTTATAAAATTTTCTCACGACCTTGGCTCAAATCCGAACTTTTTTGAATATTCAAGAACTCTGTGAACGCATATGTCCTTTCCTTAGCAAGGCTTCTTTTGGAGAATCGTTTTCTTCTTTGCTATCCCTTCTTCTATTAAGTAAGCTTGAAGGATGCGCGGATAATCTGTTTGCTGCTTCGCTGGCAATGTCCAAATCCGCTGCCAAAAAAAGCTGCCCATCTTGCAAAAGGGTGTATAGCCTTTTTGATGAAAAGCCTTTAAAATTTTTTATATTAGATTCTTGTATATGTTTTTCCCACATTTCAAACCGTTGGGCCGAGCGGTTATTACTTCTAATAATATTCAAGCATTCATCGATAAAATTTGATCTACGATCAATTTCAGTATAATCATATTGTCCCAAACAATTTTTTTCATTTGATCTTGCCGAAAGGTAGTCGCCAAGATTTTTGATAAATTGTTTTAAAGCGCTTTCAGGAAGCCGATTGGCTAGGTCATCTGCTTTTTTTACTGTATTTTCGGCTGCTGTTAAAATCGCGCGCTTCCTTTCTCTCGCCTCTCGTTCTTTCCATGATTCCGAATAGCTATAACTACTACAATTGCCGCCGCCACCGCACCCACCACCACCACATTCACTCGACATGTTATTTCTCCATTTATAAAATAAGAACTAAAAAAAAGATTAAAGATTTTCGTATTTTACACGAGGAGAGTTATTTTTCTATAGGAAATATGCGTAATTTTTATAAAGAGTGACAGAGCCGTTACCTACAATGTCCTAATATTAAGTTTTGCACGCTCAAAAGCTCTCTGAACAATTACCTTATATGAGGTCGGATTCTACCGTTATAATGTTACCTTATGCGTAATCCTATTAAGGTCGCTTCTTGAAGTATGATGGAGGCATGTTAAAAAAGGGATGCAGCTATACCCTAGAAATCGACTGGAAGAATTGCGCGGAGGTAATTGAAAGTCAAATACACTGACTCCATATATTTTATTTCCATTGTAACTGCGTCCATTACTTGAGCCGAACATTAAGTGTTTTCCTTTTTTATTTTTACCTAAATACAACATCACATGCGTAATAGGGGGCTCTCGAGAAGTCTCATAGGTGCCGCTCCAAAATAATAAATCGCCTGGCTGAAGATTTTCAAATTCAAATGAGTTAAAGTCGTGGCTATTGACAGCGTAAAATTTACCTTTTTGCCATGCCCATTGATATATTTGATTTGCTTGGCGGAGTTTGAGATCAGGTAGAAATGATTTTAAGACATAAGAAATAACGCCTGAACAATCCATCCCTCCTTTTTTGGGATCATCCGAGCCGTATAAATAAGTTAAATTTTTTCGTGTAAGACTGTATGTTTTAGCAATCAGCTCTTTTACAATAGGCAAGTACTTTTCATGATTAACTAATTGCTCAAGAGAAAGAGATTGCACACCACAGGTAGATGTTTCTGCTAAAATAGGTTTTCCATACAAACTTATCGTGATGATAAACAGTATTAAATTTAATTTATTTAATTTATTTAATTTATTTAATTTCATTAATTCTCTAAAAAAATAGCCGTATTATCGTGTAAAAATACTTTGCCATTAGGGCAGAATCGTATTATTAAGCTGTTGATGGTTCTTATTATATTCAAGCCCATGAGGCCCAATGCCATGAATTTGGATAATGGTTTCTGCATCTGTCCAGCCATAGTGTGGCAATAGAGCAGGAATTTTAATAAAACTGCCTGGGGGCAATACCACACTGTTTTTGGTATTCTTTTGGTTGCCAATGCCTAAATAATAAGTACCTGACAAGATAGTATAATACTGATCAATAGGATGGCTATGGATTGGCATAGAATAATGAGGCGGTAATTTTACCCGTACTACAAAAGTATTTTGGCTGTACGGGTTCCCATCGATAATAGCTATCTTTGCTCCTGCAGGCATACCCGAAATTTGTTGCCAATTTAATGAAGAAGTTAAAAACACATGCGGAGCTAAGCTAGCATATGCCACATTAATTGCTAATCCTATGGCCATTAAATATCGGAATAAACTTATCATCATTACCTCTTTTAATTATTTTCTGTTATTGGGCACTTGTTAAGATATGCCTTTATCCAAGGTAAATGTTCACACCCTAAAAAGCAAAGTTTGATTTTTATTTTAATCTTTATAAGTCCTTGCCCCTGCATAGTACCCACCAATAGTACTTGAAAGCGCTCCTATGAAAAACATTATAAATATAACGAAGGCTCCCATGCCTGCAGCATTCACAGGATCGGCATGAGCGCTACCGGTTATTGTGTGATTCTCTTCAACGGAAGGCGTGGATAATGAAAGGACGTGGGGCGGATTAATATCGCTCCCCTCAATAACCACAGAAGGATTAGAAAGAAAATGAGAAGAATCAGCAACGAATTTTCCTACATAAGAAGCGGTTAATATAGTCACGAGTAAGGCTAAACACCATGCTGAAAAACCGTAAATGCCACCTTGATGAGGGTTTCTGTAATAAGGGCGTGCTATGTATCCTGCTAACCAACCAGAAAAAAACATACATGCAATAGCACCAATCAGTAGTCCTATCAATCCACCTATGGCTAAAGTTCCATTACCTGCTGCATTTTTTGAAATCACCGTTAACCCTATCGCCATACTAAATAAATTAAGTAAAAAACTTAGCCCTATTGAAGCTAATGCGCCGATTAAAATAGCGCTCCAAGCAATATTTCCTTCACACGCTAAATTGGGTTGAGAAGAAAAATGATTTGTTGTTGGAATGTGAGATTGGTTATTCATCTGATCCTCCTAAGTAATTAAAGAGCCTTATAGTTTATTAAAGCCATTAAAAAGCATGTGACACTACCCATATTAATAATAACACCCCCATCGGAACGCCTAAAAGCCATGCTATAAAGTATTTCATAAATAAATTACTCCTTACTTATTTTAATTAAAATCTACCAGATTATCCGCTTGCCTATGTTAGCTAACTGACCCAGTTTGAACACCTAAGGTTTTATAATATAGCTTATTATATGCGTTTATGGCATTAAAATCTTTCAGCAAATAAAATTATTTATTTTCTACTGAGAGTGCTATGAGTATTATGAATCATTTTTAGTTATGTGAAAAATCCAAAAAAACTTACTTTACCGCAGAATGATAAAATAGTTTGTACGAAATTAAATTAATAATGTGTAAGATAAATATGTATTTTATGAAACGCACGCATTATTTGACGAGCTTTTTTTATGATGACTTATGCCTATAATTTTATAGTTTTCTTCGATTGTTTCAGCAAGATATTTTAGTATCTTAATCCTGCATAATGAATCATCTATTGATTGTAGTAAGCGGGGTGATACAATCGCGCTCTTTCATTACTACCAAGAAGAAAAACCATGAAATTCTATACTGAATATTTAACATTTAATACAAAAAAACATCGTGACTATATTCATATCACATCAAAAATAGAAAAAGTTATTTGCGCAAGTAAAATCCGTGAAGGCATCGTTCTTGTATCTGTCATGCACATCACAGCAGGTATTTATGTGAATGATGATGAAGAAGGTTTGATTCAAGACATTGACCAGTGGCTAGAAAAATTAGCGCCTTATCGAAAAGATTATAAACATCATGAAACAGGCGAAGAAAATGGCGATGCACATTTGAAAGCATTGCTTATTCATCCGCAAGTGATTCTCTCTATCACAGCAGGTAAATTGGATCTGGGTACATGGCAACGTGTTTTTTATGCAGAGTTTGACGGGCAACGCGACAAACGTGTGTTGGTTAAAGTCATGGGTGAATAAAAATTTTTTAGAAAACTGATAACATTCATCTATACGATTCGATTAGAGGAATAAAATATTAAAAGAGTATTAGCATATGATTTATGTATTCTTATACGGTGTTATTTTAGCTCCTTAACTTGCCTTTTTCTTTAATAATCTATTATTTGATCTTTTATATATAAATTGATTTTTCGTTACTCTATTAAAAATAAAACCGATTTTGGATGTAAAATAATTTCAAGTTGCTGGAAGAAGGCAATGTGTTAGAATCTTGCGGAAATAAACTAAGGAGATGAGTAGTGATCAAAATTTTGATGGTAGAAGATCATGAGCTTGTTCGTATTGGTATTAAGAGACTATTACAGGATGTACAAGGAATTAAAGTGGTTGGTGAAGCATGTACGGGTGAAGATGCAGTACGTTTAGCAAAAGAGTTAATCCCGAATGTTGCATTGATGGATATACAAATGCCTGGCATGAGTGGTTTAGAAGCCACACGCAAAATGATACGTCATAATCCAGATATTAAAGTGTTAGCGCTGACTATTTATACTTACGAACCTTATCCTTCTCGTGTGTTACAAGCAGGTGCCGCAGGTTATATTACGAAGGGCTGCACATCAGAGGAAATGGTTCGCGCTATTCGCATGGTACACGCAGGACAACGTTATATTGGCAGTGATATCGCGCAGCAACTCGCGTTTAAGCATTTCACCAAAGCAGACGAAGAATCAGCATTAGACATGCTATCCGAACGCGAATTACAAATCATGCTGATGATTACTAAGGGAAGTAACGTTCAGGAAATCTCCGCTCAATTATGCATTAGTCCAAAAACAGTAAACAGTTATCGTTATCGTATTTTTGAAAAATTAAAAATTAATAGTGATGTGGAAATGACTCTCTTGGCCATTCGTTTAGGTTTGGTAGAGGGCGTCAATATAACCAGCTAAAATTATGTATGCGTTTACGCCCTCACATACAACTTGTATGCTGCGCTATTTTTATAAAATTTTCGCACGACATTGGCTCAAATCCGAACTTTTTTTGCATGCTCAAAAGCCCCGTGAACAATTATAAAATTATTAATTTATTGTAAATAATGGCTGGCCAGTCATTTCATTCGGTTGAGGGATATTCAATAAATAAAGCATAGTAGGTGCAATATCCGATAACAATCCATCGGGTTTAATAACAGCCGCTTTGCGGCCTACATAAACAAGTGGAACGAGTTGCAGTGTATGGGCAGTGTGCGGTTGTTGCGTGTTATGATCAAACATCACTTCAGCGTTACCATGGTCCGCAGTGATAAGTGCTTCACCTCCCACTGTTTGTAAAGCAGGTATAATTTTACTTAGGCAGTCATCAATGGTTTCGATGGCTTTGATGGTTGCAGCCAAATTACCTGTGTGTCCAACCATATCTGCATTAGCGAAATTGCAAATAATCATATCATAGCGCTGGCTTTTTATTTCTGTGACGAGGCGTTCAGTTACTTCAAGTGCGCTCATTTCAGGTTGTAAGTCATAAGTAGCGACTTTAGGTGAAGAAATGAGGATTCTATCTTCACCTGTATAAGCTTGCTCAATTCCACCGTTAAAGAAAAACGTAACATGCGCGTATTTTTCTGTTTCAGCGATACGTAATTGCCGTAGTCCTAACTGACTGACATATTCTCCTAAAATAAGAGAGAGCGATATCGAGGGAAAAATGGTGGGAAGTTTAAAGGTATCGTCATACTCAGTAAGCGCGATAAAATTCGTTTTAAACCATTCAGAACGAGTAAAAGAATTAAAATGTGGATCTATAAAGGCTTTTGTTAATTGACGCGCACGATCAGCGCGAAAATTCATAAAAATAACGGTGTCCCCCTCATTCATTTTAATGGGCGCAGCATTTTTTTCGTGAATACGAGTTGCTTGCACAAATTCATCATTTTCTCCACGTGCATAAGCAAGATGGAGTGCTGTAATAGCATCAGTTGCATCGTATGTCGCTGTACCTTGGGTGATTAAGTCATATGCCATTTGAGTACGTTCCCAACGTTTGTCACGATCCATGGCATAGTAACGGCCTATCATAGATATAATTTTTCCGCAATGAAGTGCATGACAAGTGTTCTCAAGTGCTATCAGGGAATTTTCAGCGCTGCGAGGAGGTGTATCACGGCCATCTAAAAATACATGAATATAGACTTGGGTTGCAGAGAGATCTGCGGCCAATTTAATAAGTGCCTGGATATGGCGCTCATGACTATGTACACCCCCTGGCGAAAGTAACCCAAGAATGTGAATGGCTTTTTTTTCTTTTATCGTTTGTTGAATAGTATTTACTAATAAAGAATTTTTAAAAAATTCACCGTTTTCAATAGCAAGATCAATACGGGTTAAATCTTGATGTACAATGCGACCCGCGCCCATAGTCAAATGGCCTACTTCTGAATTACCCATTTGCTCGTCAGGCAAGCCAACTGCCTGGCCAGAAGTATCAAGTAAGAGATGAGGATAGGATTGCCAAAGATGGTCCCAATAGGGTTTTTTCGCAAGGGCAATCGCATTAGCCTGGGTTTCTTCACGATAGCCCCAGCCATCTAAAATAATTAAGGCAAGAGGGCGCGGGCGATGAGTCATTTTGAGTAGTTCCAGTGAAAGACAGTTCACGTATTATAAATATATTTTTTTTTTGATCGAGCAAAATAAGTAGGATAAATAAATTTGATAAGTAAATGTGATTGGCTTATTGCTCCTCTAAAGTTAAACTAACGTGAATGAGATGACTGGATAATAGACAAATGATAAAAACTCTAAAGAAAATAACTGCCTTAATGATTTTATTGGGCACAAACAGCAGTGTTTTTGCAACAATACAGGAACCAAATACGGGTAATGATACCTATAATAATGACCCGTACGAACGTTTTAATCGTGTCATGTTTCAGTTTAATTATGTTTTTGATATGTTTATTTTAAAACCCGCAGCGACTCTTTATATTAAGCTTGTACCTAAGCCATTAAGTAAGGGAATCAGTCATTTTTATGATAATATCGATACCATTCCAACCGTGGCAAATGATTTATTGCAAGCTAATTTTTACCAGGCCACCAGTGATGTGTGGCGGTTAGCGATTAATAGCACGATTGGTCTTTTAGGGTTTTTTGATTTTGCATCGGATATGGGGCTAGAGCCCAATAAAGAAGACTTTGGCTTAACATTAGCTCAATGGGGTTATAGAAACTCTAACTATCTAGTATTACCTTTCTTTGGTCCTGGTACTACCCGTGATCAAATTTCTTGGCTGATTAATTATCAACTCTTCACTATTTATCCGTATATCTATCCTATAGCAGAGCGCTATCAACTGTATTTTACGGGTGTTGGAGTGAGGCGTGCTGAGTTATTGCGTTATCAAAATGTGTTGGCGCAAGCTTCATTGGATGATTATACTTTTGTGCGTGATGCTTTTATGCAGCGTAGGGCTTATCAAATAGAACGTAACGCAGAATTGAATGATCCCTATCTTGAAAAAAACAACCAAGTGGAGCACGATGCACCATCTGCTGGTGCAAATGAGTCCAAGGTAACTTAGAAAAATATGATCACGGAAATAATAGCTGCCATTACCCAAGAGCTGAATAGACTCTCTCAACAAATTTATGTACTGGCAACAGGATTGAAAAATGCAGCGCCAGCTGGCACGCCTAGTCAATCAATACAATATCTCTTAGAAACGTCAGCACAGATCATCCAAATAAGGACTGAAATTGAAAAATTGTTAGAAACAAGCCAACAGAAGGAAGAGTTATATGCTCAATTTCTTCAGTTGGTTCGCACTCTTCTCACTCATGATGAAGCCCTTAGAAAAACATATCAAATAGATAATAAATTTCGTTTTGTGCGTGATCAGTTACAAGGCATTTTAGAAAATGTAGAACAAAAAGAATTTCACTCAACGGTTATAGCAAATAAACCCGAGAGCAATACAGAGTTGCGCGAAAATGAAGTAGCCGTCCATGTGCATCTCTATAATGCAAAAGGAATAGTATTATCGAGTTGGTATAATATGCTAACCCCTAAAGTATTTTTTGAATACAGCGTGAATAGGCCGATTTATGCAGAAAGATCACAGATTGAAAATTTATTGAAATCGAAAAATAATAAAGTACAACATGCTTATTTAATTGTGGCTGTTAAAGCGACTGATATTATACAGTCTGATTCTGGATTAAAAGATAGCTTAGGTCATTCACTGATAAAAATAAAAGAAGGCTCTTTATTTTTCGATAGGCTACTGGCTTTTGTTTATAACGACCAAGAATATATTTTAAATGGTAAAGGCGAGCTTATTAGAAAAACTCCGTAAATGTTCACCCCTTAATAGGCAAAGTCCATATTTGGACAATCTTGTGCGAAAATTTTGGTAATGTTTAAATAACTGTGTCTACCATTTTAAAATAATGAAGAGAGAATAAAACCTCATGATTAAAAAAATACTATCCAGTGTGTATCTAGCTACAGGGGTAAGCCTATTAAAAAATGCCAATCACTAAATTAGACAAAGTGACTTAACATCAGGATCGCGCATACTTTATTTTGAAGCGTTTTCCACAGAAAGCTAACCCTATTTTTAGAATGTTAGAACTGCTACGTTGTTTCGCTTCTGCTACATAGTGTTTTTGGTTAATTTGATCCAGCGCTTCTTGAGACGCTTGTTCTAACCGTATCTCTAGCTGTTCAGGCGCTTGTACAGCACTGACTTTCTTAAATTCCATTAAAAGGGTCAGCTTACTCTTGTCACGGGCAAAAATAAGATAATCATATCGCCCATAACCGCTTTCTTTATTCGATTGAATTTCATAGTGTTCGTTATGATATAAACTGGCAGTTAAGCCCACCATGAGTCCGTGATAAAATGCTTCAGGATTCTGACCTGTATCGTGACTACTGACAGTTTGCTCCATGATGTTTCTCAGTTCTTTCTCAAATAGTTCTATATTTCCTGTCAATAAATGGGTAAGAAATTGATTATACCACGCAATGCCGTGTCCGTTTGAAAGCCATTGTTTGATAATTTGTTGATACAGATTTCTGACTTCTTTGTTTGGGATAGCTAAGGTACAGGCCAACCCATCATCGGTTTTCTTTTCAGAAATGACTTTCAAGTAACCCGACATTAACAATAAACTCCAGGTGGCGGATTCATTTATTCCCAAATCACCAAACACTGTATTTTCATCAACGAGTTGTTCAACAGGTTTATCTTGTAATAAAAGTTCAAATTGTTCCTTAAATCCTATACTGGAATTTAAAAGGATAGTACGGATGAGTTGATTATCGCTGGTATTGACCCAATAAGGGATCAGCTTTCCTTTTTCCTGAATACAGTTGACAATCGACCACGGGTTATAAAGGACGGTATCGCCTATCTGGTATCCATTATACCATTCTTTGATGCCAGGCAATTGGTTTTCTAAATGATGTTTTTTTACTAAATTACTCACTTCTTCTTCGGTGAATCCAAACTGCGTACTATAAGCAGAATGAAGCGGGGAATAGACTTTGAGATTATTAATCCCGGAAAATAAGCTCTCTTTTGCAACGCGTAAAATACCTGTAATCACAGCCCGATAAAGATAGGGATTTGTTTTAAGCGCTGAACCGAACAGACCACGCATGGTATGAATCATCTGATCATAATAACCATGCACATAACTCGCTTGAATGGGTGTATCGTACTCATCTATGAGTAACCAAGGATTAATGCCGTGGTGAAGGGATAATACTTGTGTTAGATTTAATAATGCAGAACTGATATGTACATCACTGGCTTTTTCTTCTAAGATGGATTCAAAAATCTTTTTTTGGTGCGAAAGTAATTTTGAGCTGGAAAGTAAATAACAGTGTTCAGTGTAAATACGACTCATCAATTCGCACAGTTTTGCATAGGCTTCTTCATAACTTGTTTCTTTCACATCTTTGAACGTCACAAAAATGACAGGATATTGTCCCTGATAGGTTGCACAAAGATCTTTATTTTCAGCAATTTTTAAGTGATTAAATAAATTTTTTGAGGGCTTTCCATTCACTGAAGGAGATAAAAAATGATGTAGCATGGATAAATTCAATGTCTTCCCAAAACGGCGGGGCCGTGTAATGACGGCTGCCTTTGTTGCTATATCCTCAATGATTTCTTCAATCAATAAACTTTTATCAACAAACTCTAATTTATTTTCAATCAGTTCTCTAAAATTATCATACCCAATCGGTAATGGCATAGCAGGTTTTCTCGTATTCAATAGATAAAAGGCTGTCAGTGATTAGACTCACAGAAAAGTCACTTAGAATTTTTTTGAGGGCTTCTCTCCAAAAACCCATATTTTTTTAATTTTTGTCGCGTTGTGCCACGACTTAAGCCTAACCACTTCGCCATTTTGACCTGGTTGTTTTTTGTGTGATGAATCAAACATTCTAATAAAGGCATTTCGACTTCAAATAATACTATTTCGTAAAAAATAATATCAGAAATTTTTCACCTTTTCTACCAAAAAAACTATCGTTAGTAAAACAATGCTCACAAATAACAAAGTGACGAGGATGAGCCAATCACCCAGCTTCACAAACAACAGGAAAAACAAAGAGAGAAGAGAAAGGACAAAAGCAAAAATATGGATGATGATGGCTTTCTCAGAAACATTGCATATGACACTCATGACAGAGCAAAAGAGCGCAGAAATCCATGCGATAAAAAAGGAGATGGTGCATACCCTAAAGGCTGCCGCGATTTGATGCGTATGTCCTAAATAAAAATGTGCCAATTCATGTGTACATGCCCTCGCTAAAGTGAAGCGTCAGAAATAAGAGGAGCCAGTTAAAGGTGAGTAATAGAAGCAGTACCATTCTGATAGTTTCCTTATGAAAATGTGACTTTAATTTTTTAAAAATCTGCTCACATACAAGTGTATGCTGCGCTATTTTTATAAAATTTTCGCACGGCCTTGGTTCAAATCCGAACTTTTTTTGCGTATTTAAGAGCTCTGTGAAAAAAAACCTTAACCACGATGGCGACTGGATTGTTTATGAGTGGAAGAATTCGTTAAGTTTTTTCCCTGGTTAAGAGTTCTTACAATAGGTGCACTGTTGCCTAGCCAGGTGAAAAACCTTTTTAGCTCACCTTGCATTTCGATTTTTCCAGGTTCTATTGCGTGAAAGAGGTTATTGAAATCAGTCGTTGTTTTTCTACGTTCTTCTTTGCTTTTTACGCCCAACACCCTTTGGTGCTCATCTGCCCCACGTGCGATGATCGTTTTTTTTGTTTGTTGTTGGGCAATAACTTGTTGCCGAATCGAAAGTTCTTTACCTTCTGACGCAGGGGTTTTGGGACTTGCTATATAATTTTCACGGTGTTTTTTCTCAGATTTTTCTTTGGTATGAATTCGTTCGGCTTTATTATCCTTGGCTTCTTGTTTTTTGATATCTTCTTTTTTATAAAGCTCTTTTAGAGAATAAACCTGCTGTTGGTTTTTTGCATTAATATAAAGTTTCTCTTTGCCACGAATGCCTATGCCTGAAGGGGCTGTAGAGCCTTCTTCACTGACAATACCAAGAGCAGTTTTTTCTAGTTTACCAGCGCCTCGACAGGCCGAGCAAAGGGTGCCATAGCTTGCGCCTTGCGTACCGCCTAATTGTAGAAAAGCAGATAATGGCTTTTCTATGCCACAAGCATTACAAGTTCGAGTGAGCGGATTGGGGGGTGTTGCCATGGCATACCTCATCCTTGGATGTTTGATTATAAACGATAGTTGTTAGAGTGGGAAGCGCTTGCTGTGGCTAAAGGATTAGAGTATGCTCAACGCGTTGATTATATTGCTATTGACAAGTTGGGCCCTCATTACAAGATCCTTTCTTAAATACGTTACGCAAAGAAAAGATTCCTGTATCAATTTATCTAGTCAATGGAATAAAGCTGCAAGGAATAGTGGATTCGTTTGATCAATTCGTTGTGTTATTAAAAAATACAGTGAGTCAAATGGTCTATAAACACGCTATTTCTACGGTTGTCCCATCACGTAATGTTCCTTCACCATTGGACTACAGTAGTCACACAAGTAGCGGTGGGACTGGGCAAGGATTACCAGAGAAAGATAAAGAAAAAGAATAAAGTCAGTTGCGTGCGGTAGGATTGCCCACTAGAATCATTGTTTTGAGATTGCTGGAGTGGGAGTTAAATTATGCCGTGGAATGAACCCAATGGAAATAGTAACCATAAAGATCCATGGAGTGGAAAAAAAGGGTTCAGTGGTCC
>JAJONP010000034.1 GCA_021323555.1 Gammaproteobacteria bacterium
AATAGCGCAGCATACACGTGTATGTGAGCACATTTTTATAAAATTTTCGCACGAGATTGGCCAAATACGGACTTTGCCTATTAAAGCGTGAACACTTACCCTTTACAAACTACTATACGGCGTCTGAAACTGCGTACCCGACTGCATGTCCTGCTCCATCGCGCGCGTGAGTAATGTTCCCATGGGCACAAACATATTTTGCTCTTCATCCCATTCATTTAAAGTTGCTTTTGAAATGCTGTAATACCAGCCATGCAGACGGATTTTTTTGGCTGCTAACCTTTCTCGCACAATAGGATAGGTTTTTAAATTTTCTAATTGCAATAAGACATTAAATTGCACTGCTTTTTTCAGAGAAATACCAGAAGGTAATTTTTCTTTGACGTCACGTGATAACTCAATCCATTGACTAAGATTAGGCATCGCTGCCTGACGTTCTTTTGAAACCGTTTCTTCCGCTAAAATTGCTTGAATAGCCCCGCATCCTGCATGACCACACACAACAATTTCTTTGACGCCTAAATGAAGAATAGCAAATTCTATCGCGGCTGATTCAGAATGCATGCCTTGTGCATCGAAAGGCGGAATGATATTACCAACATTTCGCACTGTAAATAATTCGCCTGGCTCTGTGGATGTAATCAGATTAGTATTGACACGGCTATCTGAACAAGCAATAAATAAAGTATGCGGCTTCTGGTAATGCGCTAATTTTTTGAATAAGCTTTTATGATGCCCTTCGATATCTTCATTAAATTTTTTGGCACCATATGCTAAACGCGCCATACCATAATGTTGGTTATTTTTCCAAAGCTCTTCCAACTCGCTTTCGTCATAAATTAAATGCGAATTAAGTGCATTGGCATCATGGCCATCTAACGCTTGTAAAATTTGAGTATGTTCCGGTGTTACACCTTTTAAAGCAAATTTAATATGACGCATGACTAATTGATTTAATATCTCTAACAATTGTGCCGCACCTGATGTATCCAATACTTCTAAATGCGATAAGTCAAAAATGATACCTTGTTTTAATTCTTCTTTTTGTAATATATGGCGGACTTCATCTAACTGCGAGGAAGATAAAAATGTGAGAGAACCTTTTAATGTCACTAAAGTAGGGCCGAAGATCTCTCGATGACGTACATTGGCTTGAACTCGACTCATACGGAATAATGCAATGATTAAAGCGATCAGAATGCCAATCTTAATGCCTGCTAATAAATCAAACCCTATGATAGAAATAAATGTCGCAAGATAAATACATCCTTCTGCACGCCCCGTACGCCATATCATGATAAATTCACGTGGATGCATCATACGTAATGCCACGGCAATTAAAACACCTGACAATACAGCAATCGGGATTTGACTAATAAACGATGCACAAAAATACACGGAAAGTATCAATAGGATTCCATGAATGATGGATGATCGACGCGTTTTAGCACCGGCTTGAATATTAAGTGCAGAACGCGCAATCACACCTGTCACAGGAATGCCGCCAAAAAATGCCGATACAATGTTTCCCAACCCCTGCCCTACCAGCTCTTGATCTGGATCATGCTGTTTACTTTTAGCTAACTTATCAACCACAGAAGAAGACAATAATGTTTCAAGCGAAGCAAGCACAAAAACGATAAATGCATCGGTAAATAGCTCAGCTATTTGATTCACATTAATATGCGGAACGGCAGGCAAAGGCAATGAGTTAGGTATGGCTCCAATCATTTCAACAGGAATTTTGAACACACTGACAAAGATAGAAGGCAGGATAACGGCAATCAAGGGTGCGGGCAAACGAGGAAAATAACGCGGCAATAAGAAAACAGTAAAAATAGTAAATAAACTTAAACCGACTGTGGCAGCTTTAATACGAGGTAAAAAGGACCAAACATGATGTAATACGCTAAACACATAAGGATTTTCAGGAAGATGCAGTCCAAGCACGCGTGGCAGTTGGCCAATTAAAATGATCGCTCCAATACCTGCTGTAAACCCTGCTATCACTGGGAACGGCACGAAATTAATAAATTTTCCTAAACGTAGAACACCCGAAAATAATTGTAAACAACCTGCAATTAAAGTCACAATCAACAAGCCAGCGAATCCATTACTCTCAACAATAGCAGCGACTAAAATCGACATAGCCGCCGCAGGACCGCTTACCGATAATGGAGTACCGCCAAATAATGCACAAACAATACTCCCGATAATCGCCGTCAATAATCCAACCGCAGGAGACACACCGCTCGCCAGTGCAATAGCCAATGAAAGCGGAATGGCTACGCAGGCGACCGTGGCACCCGCCATACAATCTGCTTTAAGATCACGTATTGAAAATAGCTTTTTCCATTCTGGCAATAATGTTGGAATACCTAAATTAAATCGAAGGTGTTTTATCATCTTGACAAGCGAGGCTGACATATCTAATTCCCTGTTTTTTAAACTTTAAACAATAGATAATCTTACATTAACTGAACTTAAAAAATTCCTCAAGCGTTTGATCCATCAGAAACCCTACCCATTCAATATCGCATGTATGCGTTCACACAGTTCTTGAATAGGCAAAAAAAGTTCGGATTTGAGTCAAGGTCGTGCGGAAATTTTATAAAAATAGCGCCGCCTACAAATAGGAGAGCATTTTTTCAAGCTTCTGAAGGAACCCCACTAAAAAACTCTTCTAACGTTTTTATTTCTGGCTCAAGGACTTTTTCACCCCAATGCAATAAAGTTTCTGTATCCGCATCTTCAACGAGTTGTGCATAAGCAGCAGGTAAATTACCAAAACGGCGCTGTAAAAGACGCTTTAATAAAGCAGCTTCGCCTTGTTTCACACCTTGTTGCATGCCTTTCTGCATGCCTTTCTGCATGCCTTTCTGCATACCTTTCTGCATGCCTTGCTCTTTCCATTGCTCTGCTATTGCCATGCCCTTCTTGAAACCTTCTTGTTCCCACTGCTGCGCAATTGTCATAACTTCACCTTGTAATTTATCCGATAAATAACGTGCTGCTTCTTGTACTAATAAATCTTTGTCACCTTTGGGGCATAGAAAATAATAGAATAATGACACATTAACTGAACTTAAAAAATTCCTCAAGAATCTTTATACTTTTGTTGCAATATGCAGGGTCAACATTTCTAATTCAGTCCAGCTATTTCCTACTTCAATTCCTTTAATGATTCGATCTATGTGGGCAGCAGATGAGAGTAATTGCCAACAATGATGCAAGGTATGGCGTTGTAAAAATGCCCTGAATCCTGCCTGACGCTTTTCCCAAATGCGTGCTTTATTAAAAATAACAGGCAACGTTATATTTTTCTGTAGCTGTGTATACATATCCGCTAATACACGTAATTCGCGCGTAAGCGCCCATAACACTAATGTCGGTTCAACCCCTTCTCTCAATAAATTTCTTAAAATATGCAAGCTACGTTCTGCACTGCCTATTAGCGCACTGTCAACTAAATTGAAAATATCAAAACGAGCATGATCTGTCACAGCTTCTTCAATAGCTTGGTGACCCAGCTGTTTATTGGTAGAGAGCAAAGAGAGTTTTTCAATCTCCTGGGCGGCGGCTAATAAATTATTTTCAACCAATAGAGCCAGACGATCGGCTCCATCGCGGGTCAGTTGCAAACCTGTTTTTTGAGCACGTTGTATAATCCATTGAGGTAATTGTTCTTTCGTAATAGGCCAAATGGGTATGACAATGCCTTTTTTTTCTATTGTTTGATACCAGATTGTTTTTTCTGCTTTAGCATCCAATTTTGCTGTACGAATAATTAATACGACATCTGTCACAGGATTCAGTGCGTAATCTGCTAACACTTTACCTACAGTACTGTTAAATTTTACATGGGTGAGATTAACCTCTATTATTTTTTTATTGGCAAATAAAGAAAGGCTATGCGAATGGGTATAAATAGATTGCGCCAATTCATTGGGTAATTCTAACGACACACACACTCGCTCAGCAAACCCTGCTTTCATAGCACTGGCTCGAATAGCATCTACGGCTTCTTGCACCAGCAATAATTCATCGCCACTGATTAAATAAATAGGCGCAAGATGTTTAAGTAAATGCGGTATTAATTGTGTATACCCAAGTTTCATAGCTGTACTTATTCAGTTTTATGTTTTGTCAAAAGAACAGTCATTTCGCGTGATGCAAGACGGCTCATGATGTCGTATACAATAGCTTGACGCATTTGATGGTACAAACTTACTGTTTGATTGCTACCACTTAACATTTGGCTAGCGTTGATCGTCAGTGGACGTGTTTCAGTCACGACTTGTGGGCTCACGATTGTATTCCCTTGAGGATCAGTGACTTGATAGCTTACCGTTAAAATAAGGTTATATTGGCGAGTGGCTTGCGTGCCGCTCATATTGAGTAACTGCTGAGAAGTCGTTTCACTCATAATATCAAGTATAGAAGTGGCTTGATCTGGCTTATCCGTTATATGCACGCCTGACATTTTCAAATAAAGTCGAATATTGCGTGCTAAATCGCCATAGGGATCCGCGATTTGTAGATAGAGTTTTTGTAGCGGCAGAGCCAACGTGGGAGAAGTACGTGGGTGAAACCCACAGCCACTCATAATAAAAAAAATAGAAATATATAATAGAGGGAATAATTTCCGCATTTTAAAAAACCTATTCCGTAACGATATTAATTAATCGGCCTGGTACAATAATTATTTTCTTAATAGCTTTATCAGCAATAGACTGCTGTACTTTAGCATCATGCGTTGCTGCATTTTCGATAGTCTTTTTGTCTGCATCAATGTCGATAGTAATATGCGTGCGTAATTTTCCATTGATTTGTACCACAAGGTTCATATGATCTATCTTGAGGGCAGCCCTGTGACTGGTTGGCCAAGCTGCATTGAGTAATATGCCTGGATAGTGTAAATCCTGCCAAAGTTGATGGCTAATATGAGGTGCGATAGGCGCAAGCAAACGCAATAAAATAGACAAGCCTGTCTGGATCAATTGATCTACATGATCTTCTTCACTTAACTTAATTAATAAATTAAGTAGCTTCATACACCCTGATACCACTGTATTTAATTGCAAACGATCATAGTCATGATTAATTTGTTCCAAAATTTCATACAATTGTCGTAGCATTTCCCGCTGTTTTTTATCTAATTGATTGATATCAATAGCAGTGGATTGATTAGCATTCAGCTTACGGATAGAGGCGTGTTGTTCATAACTAAAAAACCAAAGCCGTTTCAAGAAGCGATGCGCGCCTTCAACGCCGCTATCAGACCATTCTAAGGATTGCTCAGGCGGAGATGCAAACATAATAAATAATCGGATAGTATCAGCACCAAATCGATTGATTAAAGCTTCTGGATCAACCGTATTGCCAAGCGATTTAGACATTTTAGCGCCTTTGTTAAGGACCATACCCTGTGTTAATAAACGGTTAAATGGCTCATTGGATGCCAACAACCCTATATCACGCATCGTCTTATGAATAAAACGCGCATAAAGCAAATGCAGTACAGCATGTTCTATCCCACCAATATATTGATCGACAGGCACCCAATGCTTAGCTCTATCATCCAGCATTTGAGTCGATTGATCAGGACATGCAAAACGTGCGTAATACCAAGAAGATTCAAAAAAAGTATCAAATGTATCTGTTTCGCGAGTAGCAGGCTTTTGACATAGAGGACAAGATGTTTCATAAAACGCAGGCATATTTTTAAGAGGTGAGGTAACCCCCGTAAACTCAACCTGTTCAGGTAAGATAACAGGTAAATCAGCCTCAGGCACTGGCACAACACCACAATCCTTACAATAAATAATAGGAATAGGCGCGCCCCAATAACGTTGTCGTGACACACCCCAATCACGCAAACGATAATGAATTTGCCGTTTTCCTTTGCCATGGTTTTCTAAAAATTCAGTCATACGCGTGCATGCGATTTTTGAAGTCAAACCAGAAAAGTTTTGAGAATTAATGAGTTCACCCGGCTGTGTATAAGCACTTTTATTAAAATCCCACGTGCTTTGATCACTCGGCATAATCACTGGCACAATAGGAAGTTGATAGCGTTGAGCAAATTCAAAATCACGTTGATCATGCGCTGGCACTGCCATCACTGCACCCGCACCATAGTCCATCACAACAAAATTGGCGACCCAAATAGGAACAAGTGCCTGCGTGATAGGATGTATCGCAAATAGACCCGTTGGCAAGCCGCGTTTTTCAAGCGTTGCTAATTCCGCTTCAGCCATTTTGATATTTTTACATTCATCCAGAAAATGTTTCAATTCATCATTATTTTCTGCAGCTTGTTTTGCAATAGCATGTTGAGGCGCTATTGCAAGATAGGTGACGCCAAATAACGTATCAGGACGGGTCGTGAAAACAGTGATTTTTTCATTCGAATGCGGAAGAGAAAATACAATTTCAGCCCCCTCAGAACGACCTATCCAATTACGTTGCATGGTTTTTACAGGCTCAGGCCAATAAGGTAATTGATCTAAATCAGTAAGGAGTTCATCCGCATACTCTGTAATCTTCAAAAACCATTGAGGAATTTCCCGTCGTTCTACAAGCGCCCCTGAACGCCAACCTCGACCGTCAATCACTTGTTCATTCGCAAGCACTGTTTGATCGACCGGATCCCAATTGACTTCTGCTTTTTTATTGTAAACCAATCCTTTTTCATAAAGCTTTAAAAAGAACCATTGTTCCCAGCGATAATAATCAGGGCTACAAGTGGCAAACTCTCTATTCCAATCATACGCAAACCCTAAGCGTTGCATTTGCATACGCATGCTTGCAATATTTTCATAAGTCCACGCGGCAGGTGGTACTTTATTTTTGATAGCCGCATTTTCGGCGGGCAAACCAAATGCATCCCAACCAATAGGTTGCAGTACATTTTTGCCAAGCATTCGTTGGTAACGGCTAATCACATCGCCAATCGTATAATTGCGTACATGGCCCATATGAAACTGACCGCTTGGATAAGGAAACATAGCTAGGCAATAAAATTTTTCTTTATTGCTCTCATCAGGCGTATAAAAACATTTCTGTCCTTGCCAAAAGGATTGAACATCTATTTCAATTTTTTGTGGATTATAGACTTCTTCCATACATGTCATCTCTTTAATTTAATTTCTTGTTTTTTAATTTTTTCTTTTTTTGCTGTCTTCGATATTTAATAGTGCTATACAACAATAACACTAATAAAATTAAAATAGGATCCATAGGACGTCGTTGCCAAAAAGTTTTGCCTGCCATGGGCTGAACCGTACCTGTCAAAACAAAAGGCGTGTTAAGAGGTGCAACAGATTGTAACTTACCATTGGGCTTAATGATGGCGGTAATGCCTGTGTTAGAAACAAATAACAAAGGACGGCCCATTTCAATTGCACGCATTTGAGCAATTGCCAAATGTTGTGCAGAGGCAATCGACTGTCCAAACCAAGCATCGTTGCTAACAGTGAGTAACATACCCATAGAACTATCATGAGAGACCACTAGCTCTGGGTAAGCAATTTCATAGCAAATAAAAGTAGCGATTGTAATGCCATTGATTTCCAATGATTTAGGCAATCCCGTACTAGGAATAAAATTAGACATCGGTATGTTAAACAATCGCATAATCGGTTTTAAAAGGCTTGGCATGGGTGTGTATTCGCCAAATGGAACAAGATGATGTTTAACATAAGCATCTGTATAAGCACCAATAGCGATAACCGTATTAAAATATTCATCATTTTGGTTTGATTCATTTTTAACAGGAATACCTAAAACCAGCGAAGTATGATGTTGTTTAGCTTGCATAGTCAGTTCATCAAGAAAAGGAAGCGCTGTTTTTAAAGGGAGAGGGATTGCATCTTCAGGCCAAATAATAATAGAGCTATCCCAATGCGCTTGAGTCAACTTTGCATAACGATCTAAAGTCAATTGTAGCTGATTAGGAGACCATTTTATTTCTTGTGGAATATTACCCTGCACTAAACTCACCTGGATCGGTTTACCGTGTGGTTTTGTCCAAGTTATAAAAGTTAAGCCACCACCGATGACCCAGAGTATGATTAAAGCAGCAAGAGAATAATAAACACTTTTATATTTTCTTTTTTTCATGTTCCAATAAGCATGAACCAAAATACCACTGCTGAGTAATACAGCAAGTGAAACACCATAAACACCATACACAGGCGCAAAGCCTTTCAAAGGCGAATAAATCTGACTATCGCCTAACAATACCCACGGAAATCCTGAGCAAAACCAGCTTCGCACCCATTCCAACAAAACCCATAGCGCTGAAAAAGCGCAAATCATTTTGCGACCATTATTTTCAGGAAAATAGCGATTAAGCAAATAACCCTGGCAGGCAGGAAATAAAGCCAGCAAAGCAATAAAGCTACCTGTAATCAAGGTCGCTAAAAAAACAGAAGCGTTTCCAAAAGTATAAATACTAATAAAAACCCAATAAACACTGGTACCAAAAAAACCTAACCCATATAACCATCCACGCCAAAAAGCTTGTTTAGGAGTAATAGATAACCAAAGCCATAGCAATAATGCGGGCGAAAGAATAGCAAGAGGAAAGAGACTAAACGGTGCAAAAGCAAGCGTGAGCACAGCCCCTGCCAATAAAGCCAAGGTATTTCCATAATAATGCGTTTTGATTTTACTGGATTTCATACGAAAAATTCAGTCCTGTTTGGATTGCCAGTCTAGCGGATATTACTATTAGATAGCAATAAAAAGTATTTCTTGTGCATACCTTTAGACTCTGATAAGTTACCGACCGTTTAATAAAAAAATAATGGAGGCGGTTGTATGAAAAAAAATCTGGTGCTGTTGGTAGCAAGTGTGTTTACGATGAACACTTTTGTATTTGCAGAAGATATATTAAGTGATGCTCAAAAAATTTCTCAGCTCGAGCAACAATTAACAATTTTACAAAAAGAAGTGGCTTCTTTGAAGAAGCATCCAAAAGCACGAACTGTTTCTCATCATCCTGCTAAAAAATCGACTTCATCAGTTGCTACCATGAATCCACAAACCATGCACTCACCTCTTTATCCACCCACTAATCAAATTCAAGGGCCTACCAATTTACCTCAAAGCGGTGCCATGTACTTGCCTGTCGATTTTGACGTACCCGGTCAATCTTTTGTATCAAGCGGGCCTTACATCGGTATTCCATTAGAATTCTCTGGCGGAAATTTAATTGTAAATAGTCCAACGGTAAACGAAGACGTTATTTTATTAAAGCTTCGCAAAAATATTACCCAACGATTGACATCTTTTGGTCGTCCTGACGAAGCAAGTGGTTCCCACATTTTATTAAGCGGTACACTCCAAGGCCAGGCATTATTTAAGAATAACGGTGGCGGTAACCATAATCAAAGTGATATTAATCTCACCAATATAGCATTCGATGCGTATGCCCTTGGACCTAGTCGCTGGACCTCAGGATTACTTGAGTTAAGTTATGATAATAATATCGGGACACAAACAGGTTCATTTAGTTCAAATAACCGTACACAAAATTCCCGTGTATTTGTTAAAAAAGCCTTTGTTGTCTTAGGTGATTTTCTCGAATCACCCTTCTACGGCAGCTTTGGCCAAATGTTTGTACCATTTGGTGTGTATTCTAATACATTAGTGAGCGATCCATTGACAAAGACATTAGGCCGAGTTCAAGCGCGCGCTCTCGTATTAGGCTATAAACAGCAGACAGTCAACAATTTTTATGCCTCTACTTATCTATTCGAAGGCCCAAGCCATACCTCAGCAGCAAGTCGCATTAATAACGGCGGTATTAACGCAGGTTATGGATTTAAAATGAATCAAGCAAATGCGGATATTGGTGGCGGTGTGATTGCGAATATTGCCGATTCACAAGGCATGCAGTATACAGGCAATCAACCTTTGTTTGCAGGATTTGGCGGTCCCACCGTACAAAATGTCACGACAACAACAGGCACAACAACGAGTATTATTTCCGTTAATACTGGAAATGAAAGACTCGTCCATCGCGTACCCGCCTATGATGCACATATTTTATTAGGGCTTGGCGATAATATTCAGTTACTGGGTGAGTATATTACAGCCTCAACCAATTTTGATCCTACTGATATGACATTTAACACCCATGGTGCAAAACCGCAAGCATTACACTTAGAAGGTGTTTATAACTTACCAACATTCTCTACACCGACTTCTGTATCGCTTGCTTTTGATGCCACACGAAATGCCTTAGCGATTGGATTACCCGCCAAGCGCTATTCATTTGTGATTAATAAATCCTGGTGGAAGGATACATTACAAAGTTTAGAATTCCGCCGTGACATAAACTACTCTGCAAGTTCCACTTCGTCTGGATCAGGTATTATAGGCCCTTCAGGAACTAACCAGGCCGTTAATATGGTGACCTTGCAGTTTGCATATTATTTTTAAAGTATGGTAGGGTGGATTAGACGCGCTTTTTGCGTCGTAATCCACCAAATAAAATGGCATTATTAAAAAAGCTATAAGGTAGATTGATTTGGTGGATTACGACGCAAAAAGCGCGTCTAATCCACCCTACATGTATGTAAACATTAATGTTCAATACGTCTCTTGTCACTTGTAACTCATTTCGTTTACAATCACCCCCACTTAAAATTTGGCAGGTGATTTTTTTTATGCGAAAAAAAATCGTAGCGGGTAACTGGAAAATGAATTGTTCCCGCGCAGAAGCGAAAGCATTGCTGCAAGCGGTTAAAGCAGGCGTGTCTGCTTATCCCACTATTTCAGTTGCGATTTTTCCAAGTTATATTCATTTGCAATTGGCTGAAAACCAACTGGTGGATAGCTTAATCGAGTGGGGTGGGCAAAATCTTTATATAGGCAAATCAGGAGCATTTACTGGCGAAGTTTCTGCCTTGATGTTAGTAGATTATGGTTGTCGGTATGTATTAGTAGGCCATTCTGAGCGGCGGATTATTTTCAATGAAGATAGTTTTTTCGTGGCACAAAAATTCAAAACCGCATTACAATTTGGATTGCAGCCAATCTTGTGTGTAGGTGAAACATTAGAACAACGCGAGAAGGGCGATACTGAAACAGCGATTGCAGAACAATTGAATACGGTCATTCAGGTTGTCGATGTTGAAATGTTAAAGCAAGCTGTCATTGCTTATGAACCTGTCTGGGCGATTGGTACTGGATTAACGGCTAGCCCTGAGCAGGCACAAGCGGTGCATACATTTATTCGTCAGCTATTAGCAAAATATAGTGTTGATGTTGCTAGAACAGTGCGTATACTGTATGGCGGAAGTGTTAAAGCGGATAATACGGCTGAATTATTTGCCATGCCTGATATTGATGGTGTTTTAGTGGGTGGCGCTTCCTTAGATGCCAAGAGTTTTTTAGCAATTTGTGAGGCAGCTTCATAATGTATCAATTTATTTTAATTATTCATGTATTAACTGTGGCGTGCCTTATTATTTTGGTTTTAATACAACAAGGTAAAGGGGCAACGATGGGTGCTGCGTTTGGTAGTGGCGCTTCACAAACAGTATTTGGGAGCCGGGGTTCAGGTTCTTTTTTGCTTAAGGTAACGATAGGGTTTGCCGTGATATTTTTTTCTACCAGCATCTTGTTAAATTACATGGTGAGCAAAGCGGTTAAGCAAAAACAACAAGTGGATTTACCTCAAACAGTTTTACCTTATCAAGGGGTACCTCAGCCAGGGTTGCCGAGCCATCCAAAAGATAAGTAGATTAAAATATGCCGAAGTGGTGAAATTGGTAGACACGCCATCTTGAGGGGGTGGTGGCGAAAGCCGTATCGGTTCGAGTCCGATCTTCGGCACCATTGGTGAGAGGTATTTTATGTTAGAAAATTATTTACCCATATTGATTTTTATTATGATAGGTGGGCTGCTTGGCGTTGTGGCACAGCTTATAGGTTATTTCTTAGGTCCAAAGCGACCGAACATTGAAAAAAACTCTCCTTATGAATGCGGTTTTCCTGCTTTTGATGATGCTCGGTTGCCCTTCGATGTGCGCTTTTATCTAGTCGCTATTTTGTTTATTATTTTTGATTTGGAAACAGCGTTTCTTGTACCGTGGGCTGTTGTTTTTCGCCGATTGGGTTGGTTTGGTTTAACAGCGATGGGAATTTTTTTAGGGCTTCTTATCATTGGATTTATTTATGAGTGGAAAAAAGGAGCACTGGAATGGGAGTGATTAATTTAGCAAGCCAGGCCCTAGAAAATCAGGGTTTAAAAAGCCAGGGATTTTTAGTGACCTCATTAGAAAAACTTATTACTTGGGCGCAAAGCGGTTCGCTTTGGCCTATGTCGTTTGGCTTGGCGTGTTGTGCGGTAGAAATGATGCATGCAGCCACTGCCCGCTATGATTTAGATCGCTTTGGCGCAGGTGTTTTTCGTGCGAGCCCAAGACAATCTGATTTAATGATTGTAGCTGGCACATTGTGTAATAAGATGGCACCTGCTTTACGGAAAGTCTATGACCAAATGCCAGAGCCACGTTGGGTTATTTCCATGGGATCCTGTGCAAATGGCGGAGGCTATTACCATTATTCTTATTCAGTTGTGCGTGGCTGTGATCGTATTGTACCTGTGGATGTTTATGTGCCTGGCTGTCCCCCAACCGCAGAAGCGTTATTGTATGGTGTGATACAATTACAAAAGAAAATTAAACGTGGAAAAATCATTGAGCGTTAAATCATGAGAGATATTGCAGAACTTACCGATAAAATAAATCAACGTTTCGCTTTTTTGATTGAAACAAGTGATGTTGCGCTGGGTGAGTTGACTCTGACTGTCAGAGGACAGCATTTGCGCGAGCTTTGTTTTGCATTACGTGATGAGCCTGATTTTGATTTTAAGTTATTAATTGATGTGTGCGCTATTGATTATCTACACTACGGTATTGCTGAATGGGAAACAGAATCAGCTACAGCCACGGGGTTTGAAAGAGGCGTACAACCCGGTATGATAGAAAATAAAACATTATCCGTACAATCAAGATTTGCAAGTGTTTATCATTTATTATCACTGACACATAATCAACGCATTCGTCTTCGTGTTTGGCTTTCTGAAACAGAACTGAAAGTGCCAACAATTGTTGATATTTGGCCAGCAGCAAACTGGTTTGAGCGTGAAGCATTTGATTTGTTCGGTATTTTCTTTATAGGACATCCTGATTTGCGTCGTATTCTCACAGATTATGGTTTTGTAGGTCATCCCTTTCGAAAAGATTTTCCTTTAATTGGGAACCTTGAGGTGCGTTATGATGCGGCATTAGGCCGTGTTATCTATGAACCTGTGAGTATTCAGCCGCGAGTATTAGAACCTAAAGTGATCCGTCATGACAATCGTTATCTGGCAGGGGGTTAATAGATAGCCATGGAAAAAATGCCAGAAATTCGCAATTATACTTTTAATTTTGGTCCTCAACATCCTGCCGCGCATGGTGTATTACGTCTTATTTTAGAAGTCGATGGCGAGACGATTGTCAGTGCAGATCCTCATGTCGGTTTACTTCATCGCGCGACAGAAAAACTGGCTGAAAGCAAACCGTATAATCACACGATTGGTTATATGGATCGTTTAGATTATGTATCCATGATGTGTAATGAGCATAGCTATGTATTGGCAATTGAAAAATTATTAGGGATAGAACCGCCGTTACGCGCGCAATATATTCGGGTAATGTTTGATGAAATTACGCGAATTTTAAATCATTTATTATGGCTAGGCAGTCATGGATTAGACATAGGCGCTATGACGATGTTCTTATATGCTTTTCGCGAGCGTGAAGAATTATTGGATTGTTATGAGGCTGTGTCTGGTACACGAATGCATGCAACGTATTATCGTCCAGGGGGCGTTTATCGTGATTTACCTTTGCGTATGCCGCACTATAAGCCATCAAAATGGCATAACGCTAAACAAGTCGCTGAAATGAATGAAAATCGCCAAGGTTCATTGCTAGATTTTATCTGGGATTTTACGGAACGGTTTCCTAAACGTGTGGATGAATATGAAACATTATTAACTGATAACCGTATATGGAAACAACGCACAGTAGGAATAGGCGTGATTAATCCTGATCATGCAATTGCAATGGGTTTAACAGGCCCTATGTTGCGTGGTTCAGGTGTGGCTTGGGATTTACGTAAAAAACAGCCTTATGAAGTGTATGATCGCTTAGATTTTGCAATACCTGTTGGAAAAACTGGGGATTGTTATGATCGTTATCTGGTGCGCGTAGAGGAGCTGCGTCAATCAAACCACCTTATTCGTCAATGTGTAGAATGGCTGCGAGAGAACCCAGGCCCTGTGATGACAGACAATCATAAAATAGCACCGCCTGCGCGTGTTTCTATGAAAGAAGATATGGAAGCAATGATTCATCATTTTAAATTAATGACAGAAGGATTTTGCTTGCCTGCTGGGGAAGCCTATGCGGCAATTGAGCATCCTAAAGGTGAGTTTGGTGTTTATCTTGTGTCAGATGGTGCTAATAAACCGTATCGTCTCAAAATTCGTGCGGCTGGTTTTCCACATTTGGCAGCATTAGAAACACTAGTGAAAGGACACATGATTTCAGATGTGGTGGCTATATTGTCGAGCTTAGATATTGTATTTGGGGAGATTGATCGTTGATGACAGGTACTACCTCTAAAGCAGTTCTTTCAGCGCCTGTGCGTGAGGCGATTGATCAGTGGTTGTTGCGTTATCCTCCCGAACGCAAACGATCTGCTGTATTGGAAGCATTGCGTTTGGCGCAAGAAGATAATCACGGCCATTTGACTGAAAAAATCATGGATGCCGTGGCGGATTATTTAGACATTCCTCCTATCGCCGTTTATGAAGTTGCATCATTTTATACGATGTATAATCTAAAACCTGTGGGTCAGCATGTTATCAATGTGTGTTCAAGTATTTCTTGCTCGCTGAGGGATGCTGAAAAAATTATTTGCCATTTACATCAGCGCTTAGGAATTGGTTTGAATGAAACAACAGCCGATGGAAAATTTACATTGCGTGAAGTAGAATGTTTGGCGGCTTGTGCTAATGCACCTGTTGCGCATGTCGGGCAGAAATATTATGAGAATTTAACGCCAGAGAAGGCAGATGCGATGTTGTGTGAGTTAGAGTAGGATTTATTAAATCTTAGTAGATGTGCAGTTAATATTAAAAGCGAATAAGCGGTGTGTGGTGTAGGGTGGATTAGACGCCGTTTTTTGGCGTCGTAATCCACCAAATCAAATCTACCTTATAGCTTTTTGATAATGCCATTTTATTCGGTGGATTACGACGCCAAA
>JAJONP010000168.1 GCA_021323555.1 Gammaproteobacteria bacterium
GTGACTTGTGTTGCCGATATTACGGATAAACGGTGGGTATGTGACTCAGGCGGACATCGCGAAGAGCGGTATGTAATAAGCACACCGATTGTTTTAGCAGGTACAACATGGTTAATCGAAATTACACTGACTGAACGAGACACGATGTTATTTCGTATGTTACTTGGAAGAAGTGCTATTCGCAGACGTTTTATTGTTAATCCAGCGCGCTCATGTGTAAAACAAAAAAAGGTTTGATTTTATGAAAATTGCAATTTTATCGAGAAGACATGATTTATATTCTACGCGGCGTTTAGTGGAGTCTGCCCTCTCCCGCGGCCATACAGCAGATGTGATTGATACCTTACGTTGTTACATGAATATTACCTCAGCGCAACCGACCATTCATTACAAAGGAGCAGCGCTGCCTAATTACGATGCTGTTATTCCCCGTATTGGTGCATCCATCACATTTTATGGTGCAGCCGTCGTTCGGCAATTGGAAACGATGGATGTGTTCTGTGTCAATGATTCTTTTGCTATTACCCGGGCACGAGACAAATTGCGCTGTTTGCAACTACTCTCAAAAAAAGGCATAGGCTTGCCTATTACGGGCTTTGCACACTCCCTCGATGAAATTCAAGATTTAATTAAAATGGTAGGTGGTCCACCTCTGATTATTAAATTTTTAGAGGGCACGCAAGGCGTTGGTGTGGTATTAGTTGAAACAGCGAAAGCCGCGCGCAGTGTGATTGAAGCTTTTTTAGGACTTAAGGTCAATATATTAGTACAGGAATATATTAAAGAAGCAGAAGGGGCAGATATTCGCTGTTTTGTGGTAGGCGGCAATGTAGTGGCTGCCATGAAACGGCAGGCAAAATCACCTGAAGAATTTCGTTCTAATTTACATCGAGGCGGGCAAGCAACGCCTATTGAAATCACAGAAGAAGAACGTACCATGGCGATCCGTGCAGCGCATATTACGGGGCTAAACGTCGCGGGCGTTGATATTGTTCGTTCTAAACGAGGACCACTCATTATTGAAGTCAACGCTTCGCCTGGCATTGAGGGTATTGAAAAAGTGACAAAAAAAGATGTCGCTGGCGCTATTATTCAATTCATCGAGGAAAATACTGATCGTGATAAAGATAAGGTGCAAAAGAAGGAGTGATGGTTGCCCAGCAACTAATTAAAATTTTCTGAATAGATTTGTAATTTCCATAGGGAGGAAATTTTTATGCTTCGAAAATTCTCACTATCTCATGAAAAAATCATGCGTCAACTTACAAATTCAAATGAGTATAAAACAGAAAACTGTCATCGTTACAATAAAAAAGAAGCGATTCGTTTATTAACATATGAAGAATTAAAATTATATTTTCTTCGGATAGGTGCTGATAAAGAAGCAATAAAACGATTTATGGCAGGGCCATCATTAAATTCATTATGTGAAATCCATCGGCTTCAGGTAACTCACGTTCACGTTACAAATTATGCAATGCAAGATATAAAAAAGATGGGTAACTCGTCACCTATTTCCCCTCATTTTAATGATATTTTTCGCAAAATTGTCTTAGAAGGTAATCATGGCTATTGCTTTGAGAATAATCAACTATTACGTTACATATTGGTTAATATAGGATACAAAGTTAAATTTTTTAATGCGCATATTATTCGTGATAATATTCCAAAACAAGATCCGCAGCATGTCATTTTACAGGTCGAAATCAACGGCATAGACTATTTAGTTGATGCAGGATATGGTGGGGTCGCACCCATTTCTGTGATTCAATTTAAACTCAACGTGAGACAATTAAGTGCTGGCAAACCCTGGGCAACAACTGTTGAAACAGGCAATGAATATAAAATAAGTTTATCATCCTATAAGTTTGATGGCGTCCATGAAAAAGAAGGTTTCGTTCTTTCTCATCAATATCCTTCTTCCCCTGAATCAGATAAAAATTGGAAAGCACTTTATATCTTTCAAAAAAAGTATTGTAATATGAGTCAATATAAAGCTGCTAATTATCGTGTATCTAAAGATGAAAAATTAACGCCATTTCGTACTAAGTTATTTGAAACAGCTTTTACTGATGAGACTCGTATTTCTTTGACGCAAAATGAATTACTCATCACCAAAGCAGGAAAAACAATTTTATGGCTTCCTATTACAAGCGAGCAGGAATATAAGGAATGCTTAGTTAAGTATTTAGGATACTCCGAACAGCAAATGACACAAATGAATAAGATTCATGAGCGTGTTGAGTTTGCTAAAACATGTTAACCTAGATATTCACGA
Organism: Gammaproteobacteria bacterium; assembly: GCA_021323555.1. The sequence continues at coordinate 2,279 of JAJONP010000168.1, forward strand.
TAGCTGTAAAATATTTTTAGTGTATGCAGATAATCATTTGATAGTACCTGGGTACGGTTGATGTAAAATGCTGGCTATTAATGTCTGATAAGGCATGCCTTCAAAAGCAGCTCACTGTTTAATTTGTTCTAAATCAGTACTTGATATGCGGATATTAATCCTGGCATTTTTGCTTAAATAATTCGTTGCAGCAGTTTTTGCTTTGGCAATTTCTTTTTTTAAGTTTTTAACACTTTGCCATTCGCCCCTATCAAAAGAGTCTGATAACTCACGTTCTTCAGGGTCTAGTTTAAATACTGCTTTTTTGCGTCTGCTCATGATGTTATACCTCATTAGTTATAGATATTTTTTAGCTGCTTTCTTACTAGGAAAAGCAGTTTTCAGAAATATTCCATTTGTCTGTTCTTCTACAAAAGGAACTAAATATACATATCCTAGCAGTTTTATCGCATACATTTTTTGATACTATCACATGTGTGCCTTATGTGAACAAATTTTTATAGTCAAGATTCATGAGAGGAAAATATAGCCTGTTCGGATCCTTAAATTGCTTTTTTAACATTTGCGGATCGAGAAATTGAGTGTATAACAGTTCCATAGAAATACGTTTGTTGATTTTAGGATGGCAACTTTTTGTTAAATTTATTGGTAAAGACAGCTAGGTAAAATTTATGCCAAACCTCCGCCTATTAGCCGCGCGCGTCATCCATCAGGTCGTGCTCTCTAAATGCTCTTTAACAGATTGTTTGAAAGATGCATTAACTCAAGTGCAAGACGCGCGAGACCAGGGATTCCTACAATCAATTTGTTTTGGCGTTTGTCGATGGTATTTTCGTTTAGATAAACTTACCCAATTACTTTTGGAAAAACCACTTAAAACAAAAGACCAGGATATTTATAGTCTCATTTTAGTGGGGCTCTATCAACTTGCCGAGATGCGAGTACCTGCACATGCGGCAATTGATGAAACGGTCTCCGCCACACGTGGCTTAAAAAAACTTTGGGCAAAAAATTTAGTGAATGCGATATTACGCCGCTATCAGCGTGATTTTATAACACTGAACGCAGAAGTAGCATCGGACCCCATTGCTTTATATGCCCACCCCCAATGGATGATAGATCTCATACAAAAAAATTGGCCTGCCGAATGGCAAACTATTTTGACTGCCAATAACCAACATCCGCCTTTTTCATTACGTGTGAATAAAAGAAAAATTTCTCGTGCAGATTATTTATTAAAATTAAAAGAAAACAATCTTGATGCAAAAATAATCCCAGAAACACCCACAGGCATTATTCTGAATCAGCCATTAAATGTGAAAGAATTGCCCGGATTTGTAGCAGGTGAAGTCTCGGTGCAAGATGGCGCTGGGCAACTGACCGCTGGATTACTTGAATTAAGGCCAAACCACCGCGTACTGGATGCCTGCGCCGCCCCAGGTGGAAAAACAACTCATCTCTTAGAGTCACAAAAGGACATTGCATTAATCGCTGTAGACTGTGATGAACGCCGTTTAGAGGCAGTGCGCGATAATCTCTCACGATTACACTTATCTGCTACCTGCATTTGCGCAGATGTTGCTGAGACAGCTACTTGGTGGGATGGCCAATTATTCGACCGGATTTTATTGGACGCACCTTGTTCAGCGAGCGGTGTTATTCGCCGTCATCCTGATATTAAAATATTGCGTCGCGCCACAGATATTGCCAAACTAGTGGAACAACAAACACGGTTGCTGAATGCTATGTGGCATTTGCTTAAGCCAGGAGGATGGTTAGTGTATGCAACATGTTCTATTTTTTCCGAAGAAAATGTAGGCGTTATGCAAACTTTTCTTGCCTCGCATTCCGATGCGATTGAAGAAAAAATAATAGAAAGCTGG
>JAJONP010000035.1 GCA_021323555.1 Gammaproteobacteria bacterium
GATTATGGCAAAAAAGCCGAATAAAGATTTGATGGTAGGAATTGATATAGGCACATCCAAAGTAGTTACTATGGTATGTGAAACGTCAAAAGAAGGTGGATTGAATATTATTGGATTAGGCTCACACCCTTCGGAAGGCTTGAAAAAAGGGGTTGTGGTTAATATTGAGGCAACGGTCAAGTCTATTCAGAATTCGGTGGAGCAAGCGGAAAAAATGGCAGGTTGTCAGATTTATTCTGCTTACACAGGTATAGCGGGTAGTCACATTCGCAGTATCAACTCACATGGCATTGTTGCCATTCGTGATTCGGAAGTCACTCAACTTGATATAGATCGCGTGATTGATGCCGCGAAAGCGGTTGCCATCCCTGCGGACCAAAAAATTCTACATATTTTGCCACAAGAATTTATTATTGATAACCAAGATTCTATTCGTGAACCGATTGGCATGTCAGGTGTCCGTTTGGAAGCAAAAGTACATATTGTGACAGGCGCAGTGAGTGCAGCGCAAAATATCGTTAAATGCTTGAAACGTTGTGGATTAGTGGCCAGTGATATTGTGCTTGAGCAATTTGCATCAAGCCAATCTATTTTGACGGAAGATGAAAAAGAATTAGGTGTGTGTCTGATTGATATCGGTGGCGGCACGACTGATATTGCGATATTTACAAATGGTTCTATTCGCCATACAGCTGTTATTCCCATTGCGGGTGATCAAGTGACGAGTGATATGGCGATTGCCTTACGTACCTCTACGCGTAATGCAGAGGAAATTAAATTGAAATATGCGTGTGCCTTGCAAGATCTTGCAGATATTGACTTGATGGTGGATGTTGCTGCGACAGGTGATCGTCATGGACGACATATTTCGCAACGGGGGCTTGCTGAAATCATTGAAGCACGTTATGAAGAATTATTTACATTGGTATTGGCTGAAATTCGTCGTAGTGGGTTACAAGATGTATTGGCGGCTGGAATAGTGTTAACAGGTGGTGGTTCTAAAGTACAAGGTGCGGCAGAATTAGGGGAACGGGTTTTTAAAATGCCTGTTCGCGTAGGCGGACCTCAAAGCGTGACAGGATTAACAGATGTCATGCACAATCCTGTTTATGCAACTAGCGTAGGGCTATTGCTGTATGGTATGCAACAGCAGCGTGATGGCCAGGATAATGCTTCAGAGATGGAGACGGGAAGCCTATGGGGTAGAATGAAAAATTGGTTTCAGGGGAGTTTTTGAGAATATTCATTTAGCCATGTTATTTCCCTGAGAGCAGAATAGGCTCTCGCCTTCGCAAGAATGATACAATTAAATGACGGTTATTTTAGAGGAGAGTATTTTATGTTTAAGTTAGCAGATCCTACTCCAGGCAACGCTATTATTAAGGTAGTAGGTATTGGTGGGGGCGGTGGTAATGCCATTCGCTGTATGATGAATCCCTCTATTCAAGGGGTACAATTTATTGATGCGAATACGGATGAGCAAGTACAAAAAGATTCACCAGCAGATATATTGATTCGGTTAGGCGAATCTATTACGCGTGGCTTAGGCGCGGGTGCAAACCCAGAAATTGGTAGACGCGCTGCTGAAGAAGACCGTGAGAGAATTAAAGAAGCCCTCATGGGTGCGGATATGGTTTTCATCACAGCGGGAATGGGGGGTGGAACAGGTACTGGTGCAGCACCTGTCTTTGCAGAAGTAGCCAAAGAATTAGGGATCCTCACAGTAGCAGTTATTACAAAACCATTTACCTTTGAAGGTCGAGCTAGAATGCAAGTGGCTGAAGCAGGTATTGCAAATTTAATTCAACATGTCGATTCTTTAATTACAATCCCTAATAATAAATTGCTTTCTGTATTAGGTAAAAACGTCACGTTAGTCAATGCGTTTAAAGCAGCAAATGATGTGTTGCGTGGTGCAGTGCAAGGTATTGCCGATCTGATTACGCGTCCTGGCCTCATCAATGTTGATTTTAAAGATGTGTGCACAGTGATGTCTGAAATGGGTATGGCAATGATCGGCACAGGTGTGGCATCTGGTGAAAATCGCGCTCGTTTAGCGGCAGAAGCTGCGATTTATAGTCCATTGTTAGAAGATGTTGATATGTCTGGCGCGCATGGTGTCTTAGTGAATATTACTGCTGGCATGGATATGTCGATTGGTGAATTTGAAGAAGTGGGCGATACTGTCAAAAATATTACTGCGGAAGGTGCAACTATTATAGTCGGTACTGTGATTGATCCTGAACTTCGTGATGAAGTTCGTGTTACCGTGATCGTTACAGGCTTGGGACGCAAACAAGCAGGTACAGCACGTGCGGGCGATATGACAAAAGCAGACGGTTCGATTGATTATCAGCATTTAGAAAAACCTGCTGTTGTCCGTAAACACGCGAATATCGCACACAGTGGTATGTCTTATGTACCTCGTTCGGCTTCTGTGCAAACGCAACAACCCACGCAGACAAAGCCTGTTTCTCCTGTGACTCGTGATTTGGATTATTTGGATATTCCTGCATTTTTACGGCGTAAAGAAGAAGTGATAGACTAAAAATATGTGTGTTCATGGGGCTTTTGAGTATGCGCAAATTGCCTATTAAGGCGTGAACGGTTACCAAAAATATAGAATGATAGATGCGCCTTTGTGCATCCTATTCTACCCATTTATTATTATCAAACGGAGAAACAAATGTCATTAGACAATTTTAACTGGCTGGATTATACATTTTTAACCATTTTTTTAATGTCTATTTTGATTGGCATGCGCCGAGGATTAGTGAAAGAAGTCATTTCTATAATGACTTGGATCGCAGCCTTTTTTGTAGCGTGTGCTTTTTCAACAAAATTGGCTGCTGTTTTTTCAAGTTCTTCTGGCACCGTTGCTTCTACAGTCTCTGCTGCTGCAGGTAGGATAGGCATTGATGCAAGTAGTGCTGTTCCTACTTTGATGGTGGGTGTCAGTTTTGTTGTTTTATTTGTAGGTACATTAATCGTAGGATCTGTGGTTAATTACATCATGTCAAGTGTGACGAGTGTACCAGGCATCGGCTTGATCAATCTTGGGTTGGGCGGGTTATTTGGATTTATACGCGGTTATATGGTGATCTTAATTATTATGTTCTTGGTACAGATGACCTCTGCAGCGCAAGCGGTCAGTTGGACACAATCGCAATTTGTACAAGGTTTTCAACCTTCTGTTGTTTGGTTAGGTAATATTATTCAGCCAGGGCTTCAAACATTAAAAACAGAGGTAGGACAAACACTGGAAAATATAGGTAGAATGGGTGTTCCAGGGGCAAGATAAACATTTCCGAGGGGGCTGCGTTGAACAATGCGGATTTAACAAAAGCAGGGCTTAAAATAACGTTGCCGCGAATTAAAATTTTGCAATTATTAGAAAATGCTCCTGATCGCCATTTAAGTGCAGAAGAAATTTACCGAATCCTAACAGAGTCGGGTGAAGATATAGGCCTTGCAACAGTGTATCGGGTTTTAACACAATTTGAAGAAGCGCATTTAGTCATTCGCCATAATTTTACTGAAGGTCATTCTGTCTTTGAATTGGATTTAGGTGCGCACCATGATCATTTGATTTGTGTGAAATGCAACCATGTCGAAGAATTTATAGATAATGAAATTGAAAGACGGCAACAGGAAGTGGCAGAGAAAGCCGGCTATAGTATTACATATCATCACTTAAATATTTATGGAGTTTGCGGCAATTGTCAGATAAATTAGCGCGGATTTTTAAAATTGCAACATGGAATGTCAATTCTTTAAAAGTACGTTTGCCACAGGTATTAGAATGGTTAAATCGTGTTAAACCCGATGTATTAGCATTGCAAGAAACGAAATTACTCGATGCAAATTTTCCTGCTGCAGAAATCAATCAAGCAGGCTACCATGTTATTTATAATGGGCAGCGCACCTATAACGGTGTTGCTACTTTAGTACGTGAAACAGGCTCAGAAATAATAGATATTGTTATAGATATTCCCCATTTAGCAGATCCTCAGCGTCGCGTATTAGGCATTACATGGAATGATTTACGTATCGTCAATCTCTATGTTCCGAATGGTGAGAGTATTGTATCTGAAAAATATCAGTATAAATTGATGTGGCTGCAAAAATTATATGCCTGGATGGAAGAAGAAATAAAAAGGTATCCTAAATTGATCATCGTTGGTGATTTTAATATCGCTCCAGAAGATCAAGATGTCTATGACCCTCTTGCGTGGCGTGGTAGTGTGCTTTGCAGTGATAAGGAACGTATGGCGCTTCAAAGGCTTTTGAGCTTAGGTATAATTGATTGTTTTCGCCTACACACACAACCTCCCAATAGCTTTAGCTGGTGGGATTATCGAATGAATGCCTTCAAGCGTAATAGAGGGTTGCGTATTGATCATATTTTTGCCGCAAAAACAATGAGTGCAGATTGCATACATTGCTCTATTGATCCATTACCACGTGCTTCAGAGCGTCCATCAGACCATGCACCTGTCATTGCAGAGTTTTTGGCTTGATTCATCGTGAACGTTAGTCTATTATTGCCGCCATATTGCCATTTGGGCTCTAAATAATGAGTTAATAAGAGGTTTTGTTTATGAAACAGGATATACATCCAGAATATAAAGAGATTAAAGTGGTTTGTAGCTGTGGTAATACGTTTGAAACGTGTTCTACAAGTGGTAAAGAAGCTTTAATGATTGAAGTTTGCTCAAAATGCCATCCTTTTTATACAGGCAAGCAAAAGATTGTCGATACGGCAGGTCGAGTGGAGAGCTTTAATAAAAAATATGCTCGGAGAGGAGCAACTACGGCCAATACATCGGCCGAGCAACACAATCAATCAAAGTAAAGTGTATGGTTAACTTTAGGGATAGCCGATTAAACAAGGATAATAGAGCGTATGATAAGAATTGATAACTCAAGAAAAGCGCCATCTAATCGGCGCTTTTTTTTAATTGTTCACGGGGCTTTTGAGCATGCAAAAAAAGTTCGGAGTTGAGCTAAGGTCGTGCGAAAATTTTATAAAAATAGCGCAGCATACAAGGAACATGTGAGCACATTTTTATAAAATTTTTGCACGAGATTGGCCAACTACGGACTTTGCGGGTTAGAGCGTGAACGCATACAAAATATAAGGGTAGGAGTTGTGACAAAAGATACAGTAAAAGCTGCTTTAGATTATCACGAATTTCCTGTGCCAGGGAAAGTGGGTGTTATTCCAATCAAAGCCACTGAGACCCAAGAAGATTTAGCCTTGTGTTATACTCCAGGCGTTGCCGAGCCTGTGAAAGCTATTGCGAATGACCCTCGTGAAGTTTATCGTTATACAAGTAAAGGTAATTTGCTTGCAGTTATTAGTAATGGAACAGCGATATTGGGGTTAGGAAATTTAGGTGCGTTAGCCAGTAAGCCCGTGATGGAAGGCAAAGGTGTTTTATTTAAATGTCTTGCAGATATTGATGTTTTTGATATTGAAGTGGCCTGTGAAGATGTTCAAGCATTTATAGAAACAGTCGTTCGTATTTCACCCACATTTGGCGGTATTAATTTAGAAGATATTAAAGCGCCAGAATGTTTTTTAATTGAATCTGCATTATGTAAACGATTAGACATTCCTGTTTTCCATGATGACCAACATGGCACGGCAATTGTTGTCGCGGCAGGATTACTCAATGCACTGGATTTACAAGGAAAGAACTTAAGTAATGTGAAAATTGTTTTTGCAGGTGTGGGCGCAGCAGGGATTGCTACTGCTAAATTGCTGCTTGAGCTTGGTGCGTCCCAAGATAATTTATATATGGTGGATAGGGTAGGGGTGATTCATCAAGAAAGAGAAGACTTGAATGAATATAAGCAAGCATTTGCTATTAAAACAGCGAAGCGTTCTTTAGCGGATGCATTAATTGACGCAGATGTTTTTATTGGTGTTTCAGGCCCTGATGTGATGACGGCCGATATGTTAAAAAGCATGGCTAGCAAACCAGTGGTATTTGCATTATCAAATCCGGTGCCTGAAATCATGCCTGAACTAGCACATCAAGTTCGACAAGATTTAATTATCGCAACGGGTCGAAGTGATTATCCTAATCAGGTTAATAATGCGCTTTGCTTTCCTTATATTTTTCGTGGCGCATTCGATGCGCGTGCTTCTTGCATTAATGAAGCAATGAAATTAGCGGCTGTATTTGCAATAAAATCACTGGCGCGTGAGCCTGTACCGCAAGAAATGTTAACGGCTTATCAAAAGACACATCTTGAATTTGGGACGGATTATATTTTGCCCATGCTACTGGATAAACGATTAAAATCGCATGTCTCATCTGCAGTGACTAAAGCTGCCATTGTCTCAGGTGTGGCGAATAGGGAACTAATGAAACAATAGTCATCATATTAGGATTATTTTATGAAAAAAAATCATGAAACACGATACGCTTTAATACCTTGGTTTATTTGTGGGTTGGGCGCGCTGTATTACTGTTATGAATATTTCCTCCGTATTTCTCCCAGCGTCATGATGCACGAATTAATGAAAGCCTATAATTTAACAGGTGTAGAAGTCGGTAGTCTTTCTGCTTTTTATTATCATGCTTACGTGCCGATGCAAATTATTGTGGGATTATTGATGGATCGTTATGGCCCTCGGCGTTTGCTTGCAATGGCCTGTATGTGCTGTGCCTTAGGTACTTATTTATTTGTGGGCAGTCGCAGTTTAGCTATCGCAGAATTAGGCCGATTTTTTGTGGGTTTTGGTTCCGCCTTTGCATTTGTAGGCGCATTAAAATTAGCGACTATTTGGTTGCCACCGAATCGTTTTGCTTTAATTTCAGGGATTATTACCAGTCTAGGTATGATAGGCGCGATGTTGGGGGATATTGCATTACGGAGTTTAGTTGATAATATGGGTTGGAAAACAACAACCTATTTTTCTGCTGTAGTAGGCGTCTTTCTAGCCATCACTATTTGGATCATTGTGCGTGATGTTAACCCGTCACCTACGCACCCGCATTACCATACAGAGCAGCACAATTTTCGTTGGCTGTTAAACGGGCTATGGCGCACGTTAAAAAATAAGCAAATTTGGTTTAATGGTATGATTGGATTTTTATTATATATTTCACTTTCAGCGTTTGCAGAACTATGGGCTATTTCCTATCTTGAACAAGCACATGGGTTCTCTAAGCTCTATGCAGCGAATGCCAGCGCTATCATCTTCTTAGGCTGGGCGATTGGTGGGCCGTGTTGGGGTTGGTTCTCTGATTTTGTAGAACGCCGTTGTATGCCTCTTTTAGTTGCTTCTATTGCTGCGCTTATTGTTGTCTGCGTATTACTGTATATGCCTCATTTATCATTTTTGATGGTTTATTTTTTATTATTTATCTTTGGTTTTTTATCCAGCGCACAGATTTTAGTATTTGCAATCTGTCGCGAAGTGACGCATTTTAAAATTGCAGGCACGGCTATCGCCTTGACGAATATGTTCGTTATGATAGGAGGTAATTTATTTCAACCTGTGATTGGCAAGTTATTAGATTTAGGCTGGTCTGGTGCTATGGTCGATGGCACGCGCGTGTATTCTGTTTTTGCTTATCAAGTTGCACTGAGCGTCATGCCTATAGGTATTTTAATTGCTATTATTTTAATTTATTTTGTTCGTGAAACACACGGTGGAATTTCAATGGATAATAGATAAATATACTGAACATGAAGAACAACTATTTAAAAATAAGTGTTGTTTTATTATCAATCGCGCTAGGTATGTTTGTAGATAAAGCGATAGCGAGTGAAATCACTCGCAATGCGATCTTTTTTGGAGATAGCTTGTCTGATGTAGGAAATAATTATTGGATATATGGAAAAGGTGCGCCTATGACGAATCCTGGTTTCAACGATCATGCTTATTTATGGGTGAATTATTTATTAAAAAATTATCATAAAGCGATCTATGCTTCAAATAAAATGAGTCAGAAAAATAATCCTTACACGGATAGTGTTGACTATGCGTATGCCAGTGCTGATACGAGTAATGACTATCTCAATGCAGATTATCTCTCTCCTACACCTGTGCCATCTGTTAATAAAAAATGTACTTATCCAGGATTAATCAGAGAAAAAGGTTACTCGTGTGTGCCAGGGTTATTAAAGCAAGTCGATTTGTATCTATTCTCTCTTAAAAAACATGGTTATACTAAACCACATCCTGAAACAGTATTTTTTATCTGGGCGGGCGGGAATGATCTATTCTATGGTTATCAATCTATTACCGAAAGTTTTTCTGGAAAAATGCGGGCATTGTTATATCCACCCACAGTCAAAGCACTCGCTATACGTGCAGTTAATAATATCATGCTTGCCAGGGAAAAATTAATGGCATCGGGCGTCAAAGAAAATAAAATTTATATATTAAATATGCCTGATTTATCGAAAACATCCGGTGTTATTACTGCTGCCAAAACGATGTATCAACCCTTGCGTTATTTATTTATTCATAGCATTTATTCAATGACGGAAGATTATAATTTATTATTGCGTCAAAGATTAGCGCATAAAAATGCTGTGATTGACATGAACCAATTATTTAAAAATATGCTACAAAATCCATCCGATTTTAATCTCACCAATACTGAAAATAATTGTAAAGCAGCGCATGCGCTCCCTGCTTGCAAAGGGTATTTGTTTTATGATATTAAACATCCTACAACAGGGATACATCGAGAAATAGCAAAAAACATCCAGAGAATATTGGAAGTTCATTAGATCTCATTAAATCTTACGTATTTTTTAATTATTTCTTAAGCTTAAATACGATATAATGAACCACTTTTTTTGTTATAAATAGAATGAGAGTTGACTATGTTATCTCAAGGATCTGCAGCGCCAGAAGATCGAAAAATACAATTTAATAAAAAAAGATATCTTCAGGAACTATACAACAACCAGATAGAAGAGTTTAAAAAGTCTGAAGAGGAATTATTAACTCTTCATCCCGTGTCTCATTTTTCTCAAAGCTATAGTACTCAACAAGTTACCTATACAAAAATGAAAAGAACAGTAGGTATTAATAAAGATACTGGAAGAATTTTTATTATTAAAAAAAATGGTGTGCCTATCTCATTTACATGGGAAACAAAGCCAGAAAATATTAAAAAGGCTGTCAGTTATGGTATTTTTAAGCCCGAATCTTTGACAGGACAAGTCCTTCATGCGATTGGCAGTTATAGAACAAGTGTATTAGAACGGATTTATTTAGGCGGAATCATATCTAATAAGTATGAAGAAAAAAAAGTATTACTAGATTTTTGGGAAAAGCGAATAGAGTTATTACAACCTTTAGAATGTTTAATTAATAGTGCGAAGACATCTAGCGAGATCGATGCAATTTTTGATAATTATATTGAAAAAATAACTGAATATAAAAATTCTTTAAAAGAAAATCCAGGCATCTCCTCTTTTAAAAAATATGATTCTGATATTCAAGAAAAATTAGAAAAATTTTTAGATGATGACATTAAAAAAATAAAAGCATTAAGAGCATTAAGAGCATCCAGTCCAGCATCATTAATCACAGAGCTTCCTGTTTTAATGATACAAATGACGAAGCAAATACAAGGAATCAATCAAAATTTAACACATGCTCGTTTGGAGGGAGAATTACCTCAGTCATTATTACGTGGTAAGTTCAATGATGCCTGCGAAGATGTGATGAAGGTTATTTATCATTATGAACCTGATTTACATAATACCGTGCTGCCAGAGCATCAAGGTGATTTTTCTGTCTCAACAAATGAAAAAATATACCTGGAATTTTCAGCGACAGATACCAAAGCATTAGCTGCTATTTGTCAAATTGAAGGAGCAGATAAGATTAAATATGAGGATGGAGGTTATAGGCTAGAAAAAGATGGCAAAAAGCAACAAGATTACAGGATAGGAGTTTATGTAATTCCCGATCCTCTTATAACAACCAAATGGATCAGCTGGTCTTTCCATACCGCATTTAAAATGAGTGAAGATTGGATAGACTGGGGAGTACGAATAGCTTTTTTTATAGCAAATGTTGTCACAGGACTTGTCTTGACGCCTTTTGATATAGTTCGAGGTTTTGTTGGTGGGGTATTAGGAGGAATATTTAATTGGGAAATTGAATCATGGGTTGCACTTTTCAAATTAAATCTAAAAAAAGAACTGCCCGATACTTATTATTCTACTATTGCTAAAGACATGCAGCTAAAGCAGAACAGACCTGTTGTTTTTCAAGTGACTTTATCGTTAGGCCAATCTATAGCAGCGCTGGGAAAAGATATTTTCAAAAGCGCTAGTATTGTTCTGAAGAAGATAGTGTTAGAGCTTCCTGATTTTATTAAAGATGACTATTATGTGGGTGGTCGAGGAGAGATTACAGAAAAAAGTCCTCAAGAAATCATGAACCAATTTTTTTCAGATATTAAAAAGATAAATGTGGTTCACGAAGAGGTTAGAGAACTTTCGTTAGAAAAAAATCCGGAAGAAGAGAAAAAAGCAGAAAAGAAAGAAGAACGTCATTTTGCATTAACTCCCTATCATTTAAGCCCAGGAGAATGGGAAGATATCTTTAATGCCATTCCCAGAGGGTTCTACACTTTTGTTGAATCAGTTCTTCATCCTATTCATGTCAGAAATCCAATGATAGGCTTAATTTATAATGTATTTTATATATGCGGTGGGCTGTCTGTTTTGTTCCCTGACAAAATGCCATTGCCTGACTTTTATAAAAATTTTTCTCACAATTTAGGCGAGCAAATGAGTCACAGTGTTACAGGGCAAGCCGTTTCAAGCGCTGTCACGCAAGCGCAGAGCGCAGCTCTAGTGGCAGATGCCATATTCTATGGCCCTTCCAGTATTTTAGGGAAAACATTCCATACCTTAGAAGAAAGTATTGTTGATTGCGTCCTTATTATTTTGTTAGCACGCGAGATAGGTGTTCTTTTAAGAGAAATGCCTGGTATAGGTAAAATGATTGAAGAAGAAACAGGAAAAGCAAGCTCTCTTGGGTTGATTACCTTTGGTGGCAAATTTGCAATCGTCTTACATGAACTGTTTGAGTCTGGAGAAGCAAAACCGACAAATGAAAAAGAATTTCATGAATTGATAGGGAAGATAAAAACAGATCATTCTGATTTAATTAGCGAGTTTAAACAAGAAAATCAAAAAGAAATTAACAAAACATTTTTTTTAACTCATTTAATCGTTAACACACATTCATTACCTTTTCTTCCTAATAGAACAAAACACGAACTCTTACGTCTTTCAGAAAAACTACTTGAAGAGCTTACTTTGATAACAGCTGTGGAAAATATGCTGTATCCTGAGCCACCGCGTTCTATTGCATCCAGAACAGCACATATCATTGCAGACTATCTATTAATTTTGATAAGAATGCTTTGCAGCCCATTGACTGGAAATATAAAAAAACCTTGGAGAGATTTACTTAAAAAAAGTAAAAAAAATGGCGCACGTGTATTGCGCGGTTTACATAAAGCAGGTTCTTTCCTCGTCCTTGTGTTGTATGCGGGTATTTATTCACCTTTACGTGCTATTTCCGATGGGTTTTTTAATGGTATATTAGCCAGAGCAGAAGGGTGGATACGAGGTGAGCGTCATAGCCTATCTGCAGTAACAACAGAAGTTTCATCCAGAATCAGTAGCACTTATCAACGATTAGGTGACTTTATTTCACCTACAAAAATCTATAAAAATGTTACTCATAGGGATCCACATGTTGTTATGACAGAAGCATTAAAAAAAGATCTAAAGGAAGAGGGCCTATCTTCTCCTGCGCCTGGATTGGATGATAATAATCTTAGAAAATTTTCTGGAAATGGCACTCGCTTAGATCATATCTAAATGTATTGATAAGTAATTGTATAATAGATTTGTTGTCTGTGATGACAGATAACTCTCTATTTTTGTCTAATGATGGCGCTGTTAAATTAATGGAACCGACCATGGCACGTGCTTGATCAATCATAATGACTTTAGCATGAATGAGAGTGTAAGGGCTCACATGAATCGCAACACCTGCGCGCGTGAGATAATTCCAACTTTTTCTGTTTGGCTTGGATGACAGCAGAATTTGCACATTAACATGTGATCGAGAAACGTTAGCTAAAGCACCTATGATTTGATAGTCAGTGATATTTTCTGTATAAATTTTTATATCAGTTTTTGCCTGGTGAATAAAATCTATTATTTTTTTTCTGCTATTGTCAGGGCTCCATACTAAGTTGGGATGGGTGACAGTGATAGATTGATGCTGCCAATCAGCGTTAAAAACAGCTTGGATTTCTTGGACCATAGAGGGCTCGGTAATGAGTAGCGCAAAGTTGCGTTCTCTAGGATGCGCCTGACTAAACGCTGCATGAGTGAGATTAAACGTCATGATGAGTGCTGTGCGTTGATCAAATAGAAATGTTTTTTGATGCAGTAAATTAAATTGGTGGCTGGGAAATTGTAAAGGGATAGGGGTTTGTCGTAGGAATTGTATCGCTTGCGTATTTTCGTATGTGCTTTTGTAAGGATGTGGTTCAAGTAGAACGCGAATATTTTTGCCGTTCTGTTGGGCTTTCGCGAATGCTTTTGTAAATTGTAAATCAGTTAAACCATACATCGCTAGATCAATAGAAGACGTTGCATTTAAAATAGCAGTGAGAATAGGCTCCCGCCCTCTATCGGGTTCAATGATTAACTCATCTGCAAAACAGACAAGTGTATAAGTAAAAAAGAATAATAATGAAAAAATAAATTTCAAATTATTTCTCTTCCCGCAAATGCATGGGCGAGTGTGCCACTATCTATATAGCCTAATTCAAGGCCAAGTGATACACCGCGCGCGATGCGTGTGACCTTAATAGGGTAGCGCTTGGCTAATTCAGAGATATAGTGGGCTGTTGCTTCGCCTTCAACAGTGGGATTAGTCGCAATAATAACTTCTGCCACTGTCCCTTGCGCGAGTAAAGCGGCGAGTTCTTTCATTCCTAAATCTTCAGGGCCGATGCCGTCGAGTGGAGATAGGTGTCCCATGAGAACAAAATAAACCCCGCGATAACTGCCCATTTGCTCAACCGCGACAATATCTGCAGGGCTTTCAATGATGCATAATAAAGAGCGATCACGTCGTTCTGAGCTGCAAAGAGTGCAAAGCTCTGTTTCACTGAAGGTGCGGCAGCTTTTACAATGGTGAATATGTTGCATGGCGTTTTGTAATGTGTGAGCAAGGTGGTTGCCTTTTTCTCGACCGCGTTCTAATAATTGAAATGCCATGCGTTGCGCTGTCTTGGGGCCGACGCCTGGTAAACAGCGCAATGCTTCAATCAATTGTGTGAGCAGTGGACTAAACTGCATAAGTAATTAAGTCTCTGTGTCTGTCGGTAAATTAAAACCGTCAGGTAGTTTGATGCCGGTCAGCGCTGACATTTTTTCACGAGTACCGGTTTCGATTTTAGCAGAAGCGTCGTTGATGGCTGCAGCTATTAAATCTTCAATCACAGAAATTTCTTCTTTTAATAGGCTGGGATCAAGCTTAACACGCTGTGGAGGTTTCACCAGGTGTTCGCCATTCAGGGGGATTTTAACGAGCCCGCCACCGGCTTGACCTACCATTACCATTTCTTTTACTTGCTGCTGTATTTCTTGCATTTTTTTTTGCATTTCTTGGGCTTTTTTCATTAAATCGCCTAAGGCAGGCTGTTTATCACCAAATGATCTACTCATTTACATTTCTCCTGATTAAAATAGTTTGAAGTGCCGTGATTTTACCAATTAAAAAAGATCAGGGCTAGTCATTATTCAGTTGTGTCAATTGAATTTTCATCAAGGGTTGCATCGAATAAATGCATTATTTTCTGAATTTCACTATCGTTTTTAATGATCTCGGTGGCGGTTGTCTTGTGAGCAATATTGGCTTGTTGTTGCTGCTTTAAAGGAGTATCCAGAGTGGTGGAGATTAAAGTAATATCCAATTGAATCGTTTTATTGAAATATTGTGTAAGTGCTTGTTCAATACGTTCAACTAATTTCTTATTCAACATAGGTTCATGTTGTATGGAAAGTGCAAGCGTTATTTTATCAGCACTTATATTAACTAGGTCGCAATTGACTGCAAGTGCATAAGCCATACCTGTTAAACCCAGTTTTGCTAAAAGCGTAGGCCATTTATTTGTTGGCAAGCAGGCATCAGATAAGGCAGGGGATTCAGTACTGTCCATAGTTCGTCGTTCTTTATCTTTATCTTTATCTTTATCTTTATCTTTATCTTTATCTTTATCTTTATCTACAATCTGTTTGGCAGGCGTTCTTAATAGTGTGGAATCACTTTTTTGCGAATTTTCTGTTGTTATAGGCTTAAAAGCAAGCATACGCAGTAAAACCATTTCAAAACCTGACTGTGGAGTGGGTGCAAGTGGTAAATCGCGGCGTCCAATGAGTGCAATTTGATAATAAAGTTGGATATCTTCAGCTGTAAAACGCTTTGCTAATTGAGTTATTTTTTCATTTTGATCATGTAGCTGCTTCGAGTCTCCTATGATTTGTATGAGATTTATTTGATGTAATAAGCTCAGTAAATCTTCGAGTGCCTGGTTAAAATCAGCAGCAAACTCCGCAAGTTGAGTGATCTCACTTATTATTTTTTTTCCATCATGTGCAACTAATGCCTCTAATAAACGTAATAAAGCATCCTGTTCAATGCCACCAAGCATTTGTTTTATATTCAGCGTTGTTATTTCCTGAGGAGAAAAAGCAATGGCTTGATCGAGTAAACTCAGTGCATCCCGTAGGCTACCATTGGCAGCTTGTGCTAAACAGCCCAGTGCTTCTGTTTCATAGAGAATTTGCTCTGCAGTGCAAATAGATTGAAGTTGCTGCGCGATTTGCGTGACAGGGATACATTTTAAATTAAATTGCAAACACCGTGACAAAATAGTTACAGGTAAGCGTTTCGGATCAGTGGTGGCAAGCAAGAAAATCACATACGGGGGCGGTTCTTCTAATGTTTTTAATAAGGCGTTAAAACTATGCCCCGATAGCATGTGTACTTCGTCAATTAAATAGACTTTATAACGGCCTTGCGTGGGTTGATAGTGGATGTTGTCGAGTAATTCACGTGTATCTTCTACTTTA
>JAJONP010000036.1 GCA_021323555.1 Gammaproteobacteria bacterium
GCTGCTTCTTTTTGTAGATATGCTTTCGATAGGCGCGCTTCTTCCAATACGTTTGCAACTGTTTGATACAAGCTATTTTCAGCAGTGATATGAAAAGCACGATATCCTTCAGCTTGTGCCGCCGCAATAATCGATGGGTCTGCATCAAATACGATGCACTGTGCTCGCTGTGGAGGTGTGATCTGTAGTAAGGTAGATAAAGCCTGACGAACACAAGATTTTCCTTCGCCTTGTACACCGTAAGTAGCTGTACGAATGGGCAGTCGCGTAGCAGTATAGCCGATTATAGGGTGTGCAGAGGTAACGCCTTTATACTGTGGATTTAACACTGCTATGGCAGCCACAGGTGGAAATTCAAGGCCGTTATTTTGGCAAGCTGCTCGTAATTGCGCTAACGCATTTAACTGTAAGTGTTCTAGATTTTTGGAATGAAAAACAATCTGATACCCGTATTGTACTACTAGTTCCTGCAAATATTGAACAGCTAAAACACCTTGTTTAAGCACCATGTAACGTCGTACATTATCACCAAAATCAGGTAGTTCAGAGAGCATCAAATCGCCGGGTGTAGGTGCTTGTTCAGACACTTCACCGCTCAATACAACATCGTAATCTAACATTAAATAGTATGACATGTTTTCCTCCTATCGGAACGGACATGAAATGAGCAAAAATGAATGAAAAAAGTAATCATTATATCTTTGTTGGGTTTTTTATTCAAAAAATTCTTTAAAATTGGGTTTACTGAACATTAATTGTAGCATATAATTTAAATTAGTTTTATCCTAGATAATTCTCAAAATATTATAAACCACATCTAAACTAATAATAAAAAGAGGAGAGAGACACCATGCCTGCAGAATTAGAGCTGAAAGTAGAAGCCCCCTGTGAATTTAGACAACAAGACCAGCACGCTCAAGTAGAACAGCCCGAAAAAGCCAAAATTGAAAAAATTATGAGAGCAGAAGACAAAAAAGATGCTTACACGCAAACCTATCACCCAAATTTTTTCAATAGAAAAGCCAAAACAAAAGCTTCAGCAGCTATAGCAACATTTTTATTACACGTTGCCAAAGGCGAACAAGATGAAGCTGAAGCCATGCTCAAGTTAATCCCTGGACTAGAGTTAGCCTCAGGCAACGTAACTGACTTATCTGGTCGAACTTTTGAAAACATCACAGGCTTTCAATATGCCATTTGGGCGTTGGACTGGCATATGTGGAGCATGATTTTAAAGTACCTTCCAGAGAGAGAAGCAGCACTGCAATTGCAAATCTTAGAAGATGTTGGTACAGAATATGGCTTACGCTTCAGTTTTAAGCCATTGATCCTCGCATTAAATAATTATGTAAGGAATTATCAATCATGGACTTATGAGCAGTGTGAAAAACATTGGTGCCAGCAAGTAGGCGGTGAGCAGCTGCGGTTACCTGCCCATGCTATCAATGAGTATTGCCGTCCAGATAGGCCATTTCATCCGTTACCTAGTTTTTTGGAGCCACATCTTCCGAGAACAATGAATACAGATAAAGGCAATTGGTTTACTGCTGAGTACAAAGGTGAGAAATTAGGAGTCAAGTGGGGCGTTTATCGTTATGGTATCCGAGGATATGCTCAAGGCGGATCGATGATGGCAAAGGGCATTAGCAAAGCGTGGCCTGGAGACCTCCGTGCTATTTACATGCTGGAAAAAACACGTCTCAAGCAATTTGAAGAATTGAAATTGAATTTATTAAAAAATAATAGTGCCAGTAGTGTACTGTACCTCATAAGTAATGCAAGGAGATAGAACTAAGCACATTATTAATCTACTTCACAACCCTATTGGCAATTCTACTTGTCAACACACATTAATACGAGAATAACAATCATGACTGCAAAAAATAATTTAGATCGAAATGAACAGCATGATTCCTCAGCGGTAAGCATTGCCGGTGTATCAGATGACCAACTAAACACAAGTGAGGCAGAAATATCCATCGAAGAACTGACAAAACTCTCTCTCACTTTGTTGTCTTCTGAATTTGTTTGCTCCTTAAGCCAACAAATCATGGTCGATCCTGTCACAACAATAGCGGGGAATAGCTATGAAAGAGAAAATATTAAAAAACACTTTACGCAAGAGAAAACTGACCCAATAACGAAAGTAGCATTAGTGAATCATACCTTAATACCAAACTACCTCCTTAAAAACATCATAGAAAATCATAACACCTTAGTAACTAATATATCGAAAGCAACGCAGGAAGTACTGAAAAAAATAAACGCGCAAAAAGAAGAGATCAAAGATTTGTCCGATAAATGTGCCTCTTTGACAGCATCGCTTGCAGCCTATCGTGATCTGGCTAAACAGTGTGAATTAGATGATGAAAAACAGGCAGTGGTTGCCGATGAAAAAGAAAATTTTTCTTTTATATTAAAACATTTTGAATCGATCCAAGAAGAAATTACAGCCTTAAAAAGCGATTTTGATTGTCCGATCTCTATGGATACCATGGCAGATCCTTGTATGGCTTCAGATGGACATACTTATGAAAGAGCCGAGATCGCTGAATGGTTTCGAAATAAAAAAATCAGTCCAAAAACAGGGATAAATTTACAAAATACAAATTTCATGCCCAACCATAATTTACGACAGTTATTAATAGAAGGAGATTATCTAACACGCCTGGCGGATCTATCAAAATCAGTATCAGATGCACACCAAGCAGTTTTAAAAGCACTAGAAGCACAAACACAGATGATACGCGCGTTATCGGCAAAAATTGACTTAAAAACAGCCCATCTTGAAAGGTGTAAATTTTCTGAACAAGCACAACAGAAACAACAAGAAGCGATTGTTCTTGTGGTCTTGGATTTTGTACGTAAAATGGAAGATTTTATTAAAATTCAATCAAGAATCGTCTTTTGGATCAAAAATTCAGCAGCTGGTTTTGTGGGCGAAGTCATCCAGACTATCATTGAAGGCCCTGACGCTTATCAACGGTTGATAGAAAAACCAGAAGAACATTTGCTTACCTTAGCAATAACTGTTTTTGTTAGTGAATATGTTCAACAGCATGAAGATCTATGGAAATTACATAATTATCCTAATTTTGCTAAAAGGTTAAGGGATACCTTATACCGTACAAAATATGAAGGAAAATCTAAAGAATTCATCAAGAAATTATTCCAAAAAAAACCTAAAGAGAAAAAGAATTCAATCCAGATGGAAGTTGAAGAAAAAGAAGAGGCATCAGCTCGGATATACATGCCAAATAACATCGCTTGCCAGACGTTCCAGTTACCTATTGTCTGCGACTATTTTACTGGAAGAAGCAAGCCCTTAGCTGATATCCACAAAACTTTAACTGCCCGTCATGTAAATATAATTACAGGGCCTAGCGGTATTGGAAAAACACAACTGGTTGCACGCTACGCCCATGAAAAAAAATCACATTACCAAGCTATCCTTTGGTTCGATATAAAAGGAGATTTAGATATACAATTTATCTTGCTTGCTGAAATGTGGTGCAACCTTAGAAAACCGACACCTAAAGAGGCCATCACAGCGGCCTACCTTTATTTAAAAAATAAACGTACATTACTTGTGTTTGATAATGCCATTGAAGCAGAAAGCCTAGCACCTTACTTGCCACCTAACCCCACAGCAAAAAATTTTCATCTACTGATCACCAGTCAAAATATAGATTTTGGATGCATAATACCCTTAAAGCTAAGTGGATTAACACTTAAGGAAGCATGCGATTTCGTACAACAGCGCCTTCCCCATGCGGGTGAAAAAGAAATCAGTGCGCTGGTAGAAACAGTTTCCGACTTGCCACTGGCTCTTTCGCAAGCGATTACCTATATTGTGGAAGAACATGTTTTCTTGCAAGAATATCTTCAACAAGTTACTGATCTGCGCCGAGAATTTGCTAAGCGTCTAACAGAAACTAGCTCTTCTGAGCAGAACGCAGTGAGTACTGACGCTGTGGCGGTAGTGCAAAATATCACCATGCATCCTGTCTTCTTTAATTTTTTTTGCGTCTTTAGAACAATCAAACCAAGATCTCCTGCTATCGTCCCTATTCTTTCTGCCTGCGCTTACTTTGCACCTGACAATATTCCAAGCATTTGGCTAGAAACAGGGCTCCTGGGGAAAGCAATGCGGGCAAATATGTATTTATTCGCTCAATTTACTTTAGCAGAAGTTCAACAAGCTCTTGTTTTACTACAGCGCTACGGCTTATTGCAATCTAATAAGCCCGGTTTTCTCCAGATCCATCCGCTTGTACAAGAAGTAATCCGTTATTCGCTAACTCAAAATGAGCAAGAATTATACATAGGTCGCATAGAGCAATCCCTATCTCTGTTTAATTCTAGTGAAAATAATAACTTAGACCCGATTAAAGCTTGGCAAGTCTGTGTGCCACATCTACAAGAGGTTACCAAACATCATTTTGAGAGTGGTTTTGAAAAAGATAGCCGTCTTGCCTTGGCACTCACGTTATTAGGCAGTCACTATTTCAATAATTTGAATCAAGCACAAAGAGCCCATGATCTGTTTGAAGATGCAGAAGCGATTGTCCGTTCTCACGCTGACAGTGATTGTTTGAAAGATTTGAATCCATCTATCACGATCTGCGAATTAGGTAATCACTATTTATTAAATGAGCCAGAGAAACTAGAAAAAACGTGCGATCTGTTTAAGCTTGCTTTAAATATCAAGGAAAAAATATTTTTCCAAAAGTATGGTGTATCTTGTCATGAAATTGTGAAAATACAAAAAGAGAACTGCGAAGAAGACTTGAATAAAATAGTCGTTATTACGGTGCAAATTGGTAGGATACAGTGCAAATTGGAAAATTTTCAGGAATCTGAAAAACACATAAAAGCCGCACTGAATATCGTCATAGAAGTCTATGGGCAAGTGCATCAGAAAACATTCATACGTTTTGTGGATTTAGGCGAAATTTATTATGAAATGAAGGCTTTCAATAAAGCATGCTTAGCCTTCGAGAAAGCGCTCGGTATCCAAGAAAGTTGCCTTAGCCTGAGTCACCCCGATCTGGTGGAAACATTGAAAAAGCTCGGCGACGCCCTTGAAGCTTCTCAGAATTTGCCTGGTGCGGTTAAGATTTTTGAACGTGCATTACGCATCCAAGAAAGATATTTTAGCCAAAATGACTATACAAAAACAGGCATCCTTTTAAGAAAATTAGCTGCGTCCTATGCACGGATGGGTAGTTTTAAAACACAAACAGAGCTTTTAGAGCGTGCTCTAAAGCTGCAAGAAAAACAAACTGGGTCAGATGATGCCACTAAACTTTTTGACATCCTAGTAGAATTAACTGTTGCATATCGGAATGTGAAAAAAAATAAATTCGCTCTATATGCTGCACAACGTGCTTACCATATCTATAGGAAAAACTCTGATCACTCATTAAAAGATCTGAAACAAACAACAGAATACATAAAAATGTTGCGTAATTTTTTTGGCGATCAATTAGAGGATGAGCCGCCAAAATCAAAGCAGCGAACTTCTAGTATGGTCGCGCCACATGCTTCTTTTCTTCCTCCACCTCTGCAATACAAAACCGTAGAGTCGAAAGAAGTAAATTTAGCGGCAGCTCAAAATTCTGAAGACAATTCAAATGATGGATATAGGAGGAATAATAGAAAAAAGAGAGAAGATATAATCAGTTTTATCGCAAGACAAGGTTAAATTTACTAAGAATTGACCTTTAGCATCAGTGATGTTGATACAGTGATATGCAGCTTTGTAGAGAGAGATATTTTTATGATTACACTTAAAGTCCTCATCGGTGTTTATCCTGTTTTTGAAATTACGCTACACCCCAATCAAAAACTTTGGGAATTAATTCAAGCAGTCAACACGCGTTTAGGTAATAAAGAACCAAGAGCCTACAAATACTTGAACAGGTATTTCACAAGGTTACAAGTCAACGATACCTTAGAACAGCTAGGGATTTTGAATGGGCAAAGTCCCGCAGTTCAGCTTGTGCATCCAGATTCAACAATTTTCAAGTTAGACGATTTATCCAAGATAAATATCCCAGCAGCACTTATTCAGGGCATGGAAGAGAAGGAAACTGTACCGTCTAGTATAGTGTTAATGCCTCAACCAAATTCATTACCAGACCATGGATCGAAAACACGAACAGAATCTTCTTCAGCGATAATCTTATCATTATTGCCCCCTCTAATTGCCCACGTGCTTAACTTTCTTGATCCAAGGGAAATATCCAAAATAGCAACAATATCAAGTCGTTTTTTCGGAGGAGGAGAGGATCCATCTGTTGAGCCCTACAACGTTCGGCGAATTAGTTTTATGCCAGGTAGAAATGACAAATTAGACGATTTGATCTATCAGTTAGACATCAAACCAATAGATGACAATAGCGTACCCATATATGTACATCGCATATGGTTACAAAATTGGCTTCAAACCACAGAATTTGAAAAAAAAATATTCCGGCTGACGCGTAACGAAATTCTGGCTGGCCGGCTAAGTGTCAAGGAAGTTGTTGAGCAAATTACTTATCTAATGAGCTTAGATTCAACTAAAATTATTCCTCCTAATTTAGAATTGGGAAAAATATGGTTTCATTGTTTAGATGAAAAGGAAATTTTTCCGTTAGATTATCGTTCTGCTCCTCTCCTTATATTCAGGGTTCTACATAGCCCTAGACATTTAGAATTTATCCATCAAGCTCTAAGGAAAAATTGGACTGAAGAGGAATTAATTAACTTAAATCTTCACCAAGTCCAAGGACTACTAGCAGGATTTACTTTAAAGGAAGTGCAATCTAAGTGGTTTAAGCCTATCCATGCAGAAGTATGCCGTAATCATGGTCTCTCAGCTGAAAAAGTAAAAGGATTAGACGAGCAGTTTGTCTTAAAGGAGCTGTTAAGCAAAAAATTACGTATAGAGATTGCACCTACTACACATGATCTGCAACCCTATATCGCTGGTAATTATCAATTGGATGGAGAAAAAAGCCAAGTAAAGCGTAAATTTGCACTTTCATATGGTGCTATTTTCCTTGGTTCTATAGGCGTGTTAACTGCTATGGGAAAATACTTTAATCGTGAAGAATGGCAAACATTCATAACGACAAAGGTATTAGCGACGGCAAGTATTTACATGGCTGGTACTACCCCTTTGCATTATGTAGCTAAAAACGGTCATTTAATAGATTTATTTATCTATATGGAAAGCTTATTTAAACCTGAAGAGTGGAAGAACTTGATTAAAACTTTACTTGATAGCACAGGAGATACCCCTTTTTCTATTGCAGTTAGCAGTACTGGCGGTGTTCTTTATACCGAAAGTAGTAAATACGGGTTAATTGCTATGAGACGATATTTTAGGAACTCAGAATGGAGGACACTACTCCTTGAACCATTCAATTCTGGAAGATGGGCTGGAGCAACACCTCTGTATGTTGCAGCTTCGCTTGGACACCAATGGTTATACAACTTAATCAAACAGAGCTACGCTAATGAAGTATTCAAACTGTCTCTTAATAAGCCTGTAGAGTTTGGTGAAGAGGCTGGAAAAAATCCTGTAGGTATTGCAGCTATCAATATTAGAAAGGATTTATTAGCAGACATGAGTAATTATTTTACAGTTCAAGAATTCCGAGAAGTACTTACAACACCATTAACACTGGGTATAGAGGCTGGAAAAACAATTTTACAAATCATAGCTGCTGAAGATTGTGAAACACTATTAAATCGTTCTTTTAGAAGTGGAACTATGGAAACTTTGATGAATGAAACGGCTCTTAGCAGCATTCCAAGCAGACCTTTATACATTATATCTACCACCAGCCGAGTGAAACCACTTATTGTGATCGCTGATTCGCAATTTTTATCTCACTTATGGAAAGAAGTACTTTATCGTAACAAATGGATAATAGCGAACGCTACTGCTATTACAAAGATGTCTCTTATGCAGAAATTATGTGGATTTGAAAATTTATCGACAGAGTGGGAGGAGTTTATTATTCAACATCTATCTCCTAAATCCATTATGAATGATGATCAAAAAGAGCCTCCAACAAAAGGCTACGGTATTTTTGACCATAGAGTTAGAGCCAAAATTGGTGTTTCCGATATGTCTGTTACCGAATCTGCAACAGCAATATATAAACAATGAGGCTAGTGCTACTTCGTTAAATAAAAAGGTAATATTTTGAACTTTCTAATGTAAAAGGATTTGAAAATTATTTAAAATTTACTAAATTTCGAAACAGTAAGTTGCTACAATATGTTTAAAACACTGGAGAAAGACTGCGATGCCAAAAACAGGAAAAAAAAATAAAAAACAAGAAAATCAAGTTAATTCAAAAAAAGAACAAACTAATGTAGAAGAATTGTCGCGAGGAATATCTGCAGTTAGTTTAGGAGAAGAAAGCAGAATAGAAACAGGGGATGATGAAAAACAAAAAGAAGAGAATGCTCACGAACACACTTCTGTTCCCTTTAAACTACTAAGTATAAAAATGGAAAATATTCCTGCGTATGTGGAAGCAGCTGCTTTGTTAAATCCTCAAAAAAATCAGCGCTCCTTTTGCAGTGAGCAATATCCACTGCTCAAAGCACTTTCATTTCTTGGAAGAGAGGAAGAAGAAATTCCAGCTTATCATCAAGAAATGCTAGGTATCATGATATTACGCGCATCTGATTCAATAAAACACTTCACCGATGAAGAAATCAATTATTTAAGTGAGGTAAACATTCCAAGAGTTCTTTCACTTTTACAAAACTTTATTAAGATTGGAAGAGCGCGTTATGGTATAGGCGATAAGCAGATGAAACGAGTTTTGAAATCTGTAGCACATTTTTACGGTCTATGTCGGCTAAACCAACACTGGATATCATGGTGTTTATTCCAGATTGATTTTTTACAGAAAGAGCTTGCTGATCTGGCAAAGGATTCGGCAGATGAAAAAACAAATATTGAAATCGATGCTCGGGTCAATGAAATAGTAGCAATAATTAAATCGTTGGATGAAAAAGACTGGCCACAAGTATTAGAAGAAATATGCGATAGTATAGATACATTAAGTGAAATATTAGGCGAAAAACACCCTTCCCTAGCTGTTGCACTTATGTGTCTAGGTGATTCTTCCTTAATCCAACAACAAAATTTTGACCTAGCAAGGGAACTACTTCAGGGAGCGCAGTCAATTCTTATAAACTACGGATACGGGCATGGTGATCTTAAGCCTCCTTACCCGAAGACTTACTATAAGAGGTGGCCTTTAGCTTCGCTTTTGTTGAGTCACTTGTTCTTCAAACATGAATCTAAAAATCAGGCTTTACAATGTTTAAGTGAAGCGTTGGGAGATGAAGCTGCTTATCGAGAAGCATATCCAAGCTCCTTAATCTTTGCTCTTAATTTCCACGCCGAATTAAGTGAGGAGCTAGGTGATCTACAACTCGCATGCAAAAGTATTCAAAAAATGTTGGATATTTACGAGAAACATTATGACCCAGACAGCTTCAACTCCAAACTGATTGACACCTTGATCCGACTAGCAACTATTTACCAAAAATTGGGAGATCCTCAAAAGGCATTCCAGATAGCAACACGAGCACAGGATACGTTAGTAATGTGGCTTTTCTATTTACATAAAGGAAGCAGTCATCAAGAGAAAAAAGCAAAACAACAAGAACGTAGAAAGCAAATGCTACATTGCGAAGAAATCATCACTACATGTTGCCATAAGTCTCAGGTGTCTCGTAAGAAGAAAAAATCTAAGCAGAAACAAACTCCAGAAATTACTGCGCTTCAAACTGCAGCGGGTCTATCACAGCTAGATGAGGAGGCTCAGAATGATATTTGGTTACCATGTGAAAACGATGAGAATGCATTAGAAAGGAAATATTCTCATCGCCCTTATATAGCAGCAACTGCCTTTTTGAACCTTGTCGCAAAGCAAGGAGAAACGCAAGAAGTATACTTCTTAAGAGGGATGAGTACTTTGTTTAAAAATGGTATGAATATTCCTTCTTACCACCAATCATTGGTAATTTACAAAATGCTTGATGCTACAAGTCGTATCAACAATCTGAGTCCAATTTTCCGAGAAAGATTATCAAGATCGCTTTCTGCTAGCTCAACGAGTTTGAATCAGATGCAATCTTTTTTTTTGGAACTTTTAGAGGGCTATAAAGCACGCTATGAGGTTGTACCTCGAGTATTAGATGCTTGGTTTTTGATGGGAAAGCTTCACGTCTTTTGTGGATTCGAGGGTAAATGGAAAAGTTGGTGTCTAAAAACCATAAAAACGAAAAATTATGAACTGAAAGCCTTGTTGCAATCAGCAAACGCACCTTTTCTCTCTAACAAGAAAGCAATAAATCTAGCGACAGAGCTCAACGCCATTTTTAAAATGCTCGGAGCAGAAGTAATAAATGGATTATGTACCTCCCGGCAACAAGAATTCGGGAATGATCACCCACTATTCGCGATGGCATTAGAACTCCTCAGTGTTTGTCATGATGAGCAAGAAAATTTTGATGGGGTATATAATACAGTAGAAGCCGAGCTAGCAGTTTATAAAAATTATTTCAAAAGGGAAGGTTTGCTTGCTGAAGAGCGGCGTCTAGGCGGGCTAAGAATTTTGGAAACCTCCCTTAAGTTAGTTCATGTATATACGGATATTCGTTTCACTTCCATATTAACCTGCCACAGGTCTCTGGAGATCTTAAATGACCTTTTTATATCACTAGAACCAGCCCAAGTTTTAAAACCTAAAGATCAGGTTTCTATTTTTTCGTACCAAGCAGAGATATATCGGCATCTAAAAGATCCTGTACAAGAATACGAGGCCTTGAAATCACTCCTAAAAGAAATTGAAACCTACCCTGAGGTCTTAGAACCCGATATACAAGTTACTTTGATAGAATTAGCAAGGGTTTGCAGAAAATTAGGAAAAAATCAAGAAGCGATTAAATTCGAGAAACTTGCCATATTTACCAACCGCATAAACGGCATTTTTTCAGAAGAGCTCTCTGAAGTATCACCTCCTAGCAACATGAAAGAACACCATCTTGAAACAGCCATTGAGCAAGCGGAGGCTGCTTCTCTCTCTACTAAAACAGATGAGAGATCAATCCAGGCAGAGGAGCAATTGCAAGAAGATCAAGAAGATAAAAAATATGAGACGTCAGAAAAAAAAGTATCTCTTTCTGAAGAAGAATTACTGGCAGCAGGAGAAGCGTTGCAGCGTTTTTTAGAATCCTTTGAAAAAGATGAAGAACGTGCAGCTTATCTGTCTAGGACAGTCGCCACCTACCAGCAGCAAAATAGCAGCCAACCGCAATATTACTTGGGCCTAGTTTCTTTTCTCCATCTAGGTAAGATTTATGCCAATTTTGGAAACATGCAGATGCAGCTACAAAGTTTGTCTACTGCACTGGAGATGGTTGAAACCCCAGGTGTACTTGACTCTATTCCATTTAGGTGCCAAATAGCACTTGCCTATCAATTTACTGATATTTTCTCGAACATAGGCGAACACCTCGTCATACAAGATAAAAATCTTACTTTCCACACTCGAGGACTCCTACAAACTTTGGCAGCGCATGAAAAACAAAATCCTGACAAGGTGCAGGATGGACTCATAGAGAGTATCAATAAGGCGCTGTTTCATCTAGGAGAAAGACGCGCTGAAAAAAAAGAATCACCGCCAGAAGAGCTCATCTCTGTAGCGCAGTACTTAAACAGTATACTTATGGCTGCAGAGAGAGAGAGCCGATCTACTGTTGAGCCCTATAACCTAATATGGGATCCTATCTCTATAACGCAAGCTGCGGTTCACGCACTCATTGCTGAACCCAAAGGCAAAAAAGAAAATGTGTTTCCTGTTCTTTTGCAGCCTTATCTGGCAACTAATCCGGAATGGAAAGAGATTGTTTATAATCCTAAGGTTGCGGAAGATATATTGAATTTTTTAATAGCAGTAGGCAGTAACGCTTTTCGAAGGGTTTTCCTGCTTCCTAATGAGGAAGAGCCTACGCCACAGATGAATGCTGCTCCTAACATCACCATGAAATTTCGTGGTTTTCCTGCATCAATGCTGGCAGGTGCAGCAATCGGTTTTTTCGGCGGCGCCCCTATACCATTGCCAGAGCTACGCTGGCGTAGAAACTCATCGCTCAATCTAACACTAGCGCAGAACAGCAGGGAACAAACGCCTTCTGATGACACAACGACAGCATCTCGGCCTGGGTTTTATCGTAGGCACACATCTTAGTATTGGACGAGAACATGCCCTCGACGATGGAAAGCTGTCAGATAGCATTAGCTGTTGTGGACTATATTTGTGGATCAGCGTTTTAAGAAAGATAGGTCTATCTCCAAAAATACCCAATTTTTTAGAGATTTGATTATTAGACTTACATGCTTTAAAGTACCTGAAAATAAGCAAATAAAAGGAAAATTACTATGTCAGAAGAAGTTAAACAATCTGAAACAGCACATTCAATCCAAAACCCAATTAATAATGAACAAGCTGGACTCCTTGCAACTGAGGCATAGCCAGAAGAAGTCCGTGATTATATATATGCAGCGACTAATCAAAATACAAGCAGAGACGATGGATATGAAGCAGATGAAGAGTATGAAAAAAGTAAGGGAGAAAGTGAGGAAGAAAGAGAGTTTAAAGGGAAGGGAAGCAAGGAGCCAAGGCTATCAAAATTCATAAAGAAACTAGAAAATGAACTAGCCAGTAAGGAACAGCAGTTTGGTTCGAATTGTATAGAAATAGTACCTTCTTTAAATCAGCTAAGCGAAGCCTATGAAAAATTAGAGAACCACACCAAGCAGATAGAAATTTTAGAACGTGTATTAAAAATTCTACAGTATGCTTGTAACAAAGGTGACAATCAAAACGAGGAAATAGCTATCGTTTTAAAAAAATTGAGTAAAGAAAATGCTAAGTTAGGGGAGCATGGCACAAAATTTAGGCTTTTAGAAGAGGCATTGGATATTCAACAAGCGTGTTTTGAACCGAATCATCCGGAATTAGCTGTTACTTTTGCTGAGATGGCGCTTATTTGTCGTGGAATGGAGCGACCTGAAGCCATTTCATATGCGCAACGTGCTTATAGTATCGCAACTCAAAACCCCACTTACATCTCTGCGCAGAAATATGTGAGAGACTTAATAACGGTTTTTGGTTTGGAAAATCTACAAACTAAATTTTTTTCTCCTGGAGCAAAAGAAATAGGAGAAGTACAACAGCAAATTCAGAAAAATTTAGTTAAAGAAATAATTAACTTGTTTGTTATTATAAAAGATCATGCTGACTTGCTTGGATTGCAAGACCCTACTAGTTTTGTTACTAACACCGTTATGGCCCTTGCAAGTGCAAGCAGGAGTGATCTGGATCAAGGTATATTCGAAATGTTAGAAAGCGTTATGATGGGCGCAGTGGCAAATGCATGGCTGCACTGAAACAGCTCCACTTTTATGCTGATTTTGCTCATTTCATAATAAATTATTTGGTCGAGCATGGTATTGAGGGGCTTCATGAGCACTTCGATATAACTAAATCAAGCCACCCTTCAGTCTCTGTAAAGCTTTCTAAGCAAAGTAAACAATCTCCAGCTTCGAATGCAAAAGAAAATCTCGACTGCTTTGTCAAAAAACAAATGGATGCTTTAGCTAGCGCCTTCGATGCTAATCCTAATGTTTGGAGAGAGGTCTATGAAGAAGTGAAATATCTAAACGATATACTGGTTAATCCAGATTACGAACAAGTAATTCAAACTTTGATAAATATAGGTGATGCTTATTGTAAAGTAGAGGAATTTGATGAGCAAAGAAAATGTTTGGATCATGCATTGTCTATTGCAACTGAGGTGTTTATGTATAATAACCCACAGAAGTATAAGGCTCTATTTGGGCTTCTTTTAGAGAAGATTGAAAAATTTGCAGGTAAGCTGAAAGCGTTTGTGCTAATGTACCGCACAGCAATAGAGAAAGAGAAACAAACACAGGTGCAGTCTTCCACCATACTCGACACCGATTCACCTACTTCACCTTCATTTTCATCATCTGGACAGCTCACTCAGCTACCGTTTCAAGAAAGATCAACCAATCAGGAAAAAGTAGAGCAAGATCAGAAACATTTAGCTCTATCAGTAATAGGTTTATTTGATGCTATAAAAAAAGAGCAAGAAAAATATGGTTATCAGTCGATTAACTGTGGCCATTTTGTATCGACAGCTGTTCTATCTTTAGCTATTGCAGTAGAAAGCGACGAAGAGGACAAGGATACTTTTCTTATTAGTGCTCTAAAAAATGAAGGACTTCCTGAGTTTTGGTGTGATTTTATTAAGCAACATGTCAATAAAAACCCTGAAATGCGTAAACTTAGGGAGCATTTTGAGTTTGCCTATGCGCTATCAAATGCGCTGTGTGACATTGAAAAATTGAAAGAACTTCGCGAACGCTACGGGACACCTGAACCAGATAGACGGATAGTAGTGACTCGATTTGAGAGTGATGATGAAAAGGATGAAATGCAGTCGTCTTCTTCGGTTGCAACGTCATTAGTTCGATTTAGCGAATTGTTCGTGTCTCCAAGGAGGGAATCAAGCCTGAAAAATGAGAAACATTTTTTACGCGAAGCGGTGTTTGGGTTGTTACATGAAGTAAAAAAGCGATCCATTTCTTATGAAACCCCTTATATTGATATCTTAAGGGCTGTTTTTACGTGTCTAGCTTTTGAAAGTGATAGGGAAATTTCTTTAGTTGAATCTTTGAAAAGTAACCAAGTTCCTGAAGATTTAGCTGAATTTATTCAACACTATGTGTCTGAAAAACTTGTACTAAACAAGCTTATGTTTCACTCTGATATTGTGAGTGAATTCATGAATTCGCTGTATAGCGGAAATGAGGACGGTGCGATAGAGCGGGGATTTGTGGGCGAGGAATCGGGTGAACTTGAAATGGATCCGGATTGCTTTATCCATAATTTTCGATAGGGATATTTTTGAAAGAGTAGGTTGAGGCATCGCAGTCTCGGAGAAAGCCGGCTTCACTGCCATTAAGTTAAGGAATAACAGCTTGATTTAATTCAAAAGATATTTAACCATAGATATTTTAGATAGGAGATTTTCATATGAGTTTC
>JAJONP010000169.1 GCA_021323555.1 Gammaproteobacteria bacterium
ATGAGGATAGAATATTACTGATTAAAATTTTAATGTTGATGGTTTATATTGACGGCTTTTATTCTTTATCTTTATTGGAAGCAGTTGTGGCAGGTTATATTACTAAGGATTGTTCTATAGATGAAATGATTCGCGCGATAAAAGTAATGTAGAACTCACCTTGTTGGCCGCACGTTTAGAGATAATAAAAAAATATGGAATAATAAATACATTGCAACTTCGATAGAAAGATCGACATGTAAAAAAAATTATTATATCCTGATTTTTTATTTAACTATTAAGGGGAGCATTAAGATGCCAGCTAAGAAAAAGAAGTCTGCAACAAAGAAACCAGCAGCAAGGAAACCAGCAACCAAGAAAAAAGTTATTAAGAAAGCCGTGAAAAAGAAAGCACCTGCACAGAAACCGGCAAAAAGTAAAACAGCTAAACGCACCATCCAGAAATAATATCATTCCATGGCTTGAAGGTGATTATTATAAATCAATATAAAGATACTATGTAAAAGCAAAAGTGGGTTGAGAGCTAATCGTTTGGGATTTTCTTCAATACACTCGTCGCGGCATTTTCTTCAAAACGTTGAGCGGCTTCAATATAGCCCATGACGGTATTCACATTTTTCCATCGGCCTTGACGCATAATCGCAGGCAGCGATGCACCATTCCGGCTCGCTGATGTGGCTAATCCTCGCCTAAAGCTATGGCTGCTGAACTGACGTGCTTCTGGAATGCCTGCCTCCTGAGCGCGTTTTTTGAGAATATTATTGACGGATAAAGGCGCCAGAGGCGCATGATCCAGATGGCCTTCGGGATGGATACGTCGAAAAAGCGGGCCATTCTTTATTTGAGACTGATCAAGCCAGTGTTTTATCGCTTGCACGGGACACAAATGCGCATTGCCATAGGGAATAGCACAATAACGGCCTTCATTTGTCTGATCTGTTTTTGAATGCGGAATTAAAATGTCGATCCCTAGGTCTTTCCATTCGAGATGATCATAGCCAATTGCTACCAGTTCACTTCGCCTAAAACCGCCAAAGAAAGCCAGTTGTAATAAAGCGTTATCACGCGCAGCGCGTATGGTTTTTTCTTGCTGGAGATAATGCACCATTTTAAGTAAATGCTCGGGTAAAAGAGCGGGGGCTTTTGCTTTGGGTTTGCCATGAATACGCAGGATGCCAATCATCGTTTTTTTAACAGACGGATGTTCAATGGGATCTGCGAACCCTTGGTAGAGATGCCAGTTTTTGAGAGCTGTCAATCGGCGGGACAGGGTGCGGGGATTCAGTGTTTTCGCAAAGGCTTGCAGATAAGCCAATACCGTTTCCGTATCAGTGGGGAGGGTAGCTCCCCATTTTTCAAAATGACGGATATCTGATTGGTAAGCAAGCCGCGTATTTGGGCTGGTCGCGGCGATAATGTAGGGATTGTTAAAGGTGCTGGAAGTGAGCGAGCCTTCATGACGTAATACCCGCTTGCTTGTGGGTATGCTCAGTGTTTTGTCCACCTGTCACTCCTTTTTTAAAATAACTGCCTAACCACTTTTTATCTTATTTTATAGAACATTTTTACGCGAGAAAACCTTTTTATTTCGATAATAAACCTTATCGAAATAGAATTTATAAACAATGACTCATTGAGACCGTTTAAATTTTACGTTATATTATGGTTAACGTAACAACACGTATTGAAGGGAAAGGGCCCATGTCACGTCTCGGGATTACTTATCACGATGTCGCAAGCGCAGCAGAGCTGCTGATCGCGCAAGGCAAACCTCCTACGATCCAAAACATTCGTCTGCTCACCCATACAGGCAGCAGCACCACGATTGCGCAGCATTTAAAAGCGTGGAAGATCCAACAAGACTCATCCAGGTCGCTAGGATCGAAAGAAAGTCTGCCGAAAGAGATCATGCTGATGATGAAAGGGCTGTGGGCACAGGTGGTCCAGCAGGCCGAAGGAAAGATAGCTTTAAAGCAACAGGAATTCGAGCAAGCGACTGCTGCGATCACCGAACAAAATAAAAAATTAGAAGAAGAGAGCACGTCCTGGCAGAAGAAGTATGACGAAATAAAACACGAAAAAGAGGGGCTTGCGCGTGATAAGTTGGCTTTAGAGCAAGCTATCAGACAATTAGAAGATGAAAAGCTCGCACTGACTGTCACCCGCGACAACTTGTTAAAACAACTCCAAGAAAAGCACGATCATATGCAAGAGTTACATCGGCTAAACCAGCAGATACAAACGAATTTAGAACATTACCGTGAAGCGTCTCGCGAGCAACGGCTGCTGGACCAGCAACGCCATGAACACGTGCAACGCCAACAAGAACACACGATTCACCAACTGACAAAAGAAATAAAAACACTCGGCCAAGCAAAGAATTCGCTGTACGAAGCATTAGAACAGATGCGCTCTGTCAAAACGACTCTGCAAAGCCAGTATGACGAGCGGGTAGTACAGAATGACGCCATCAAATCTCGGTTAGAGGAGGCGCAAAAAGAAGTGCTTCAACATAAGCAGGCTGAGCATTATTGGCAGAACCACGCTCAAAGGACAGAAGAAAAATTAGACGCACAAAGTGCGGTGCTTCTTCAGTTACAAACCCAGCAAGCCGTACTCCTCCAACAGTTTTCGATGGCTCAAACGGAATTGCAGAAAATCAACGAAAAAAATCAATGCTTGGCGCATGACAAGTGGAGACTGGGTCAAGAAAACGCACAATTAATAGGGCAATTAAAGCAATGGGAGACACTGGCTGAAAAATGAGGATGACTTCGAGGAAAATTCGACGGGCTGATGAAGGAAGCGCTCGTTTCCGTGATAAAACAAGAAAGAGTGGCGTCGAAGAGAAGATGTTAAA
The DNA here is from genome assembly GCA_021323555.1 of Gammaproteobacteria bacterium. Next base: position 2,861 of record JAJONP010000169.1, read on the forward strand.
TTAACGTAATAGAGACTCCTCTTTTCAAACTATATTTGATAGCTGAATTCTCCCTTATGAAATTGAGCTTATCCTTTTCCAATAACCCCGGGCCTTCTTCTCTCCCGTGTAATGGGAGAGAGAGGGCGGGCTAGTTGTTCGTAGCAAAATCATTTCCGTCTCAAATAGCCTACTGATGTTCTCGTTTAAAGTGCGCCATCTTTACAGTCATATTGGCTTTACAAGCGGTCAAGAAAAAATCGTTCAAATAAATGAATTGACGTTCTAAGCTTGGCTTAAAAAAAGCGCGATCCATAATGGAACAGATCTGTTCGAGGTGGTTTTTCGCTTCTTCCGCATAAGAGCCCACATCCAGAGAGATGAGTGAATCCATATAAAAAAGCAACATGGCTTTAACCGACGAGTGAGGCATCTCGTGAATGGAGTGTCTGAAATCAAGGCAAGCATTTTTAAGTTGATCCATTGTCTCGAGCGAAACGGGCATTTGAGTAGGGCGGAGTACTTCTGGTTTTATCAGATTCATCGTTCTATCTCCTCTCTAAATAATCAACTCCTTTTTTTAAATGAGAAAGCATCCAGGGAGGCCTACTCTACAAGAGGCAAATAAAATAACAATAACGAAATAGACTTTATAGTCTACGTGTGCAGCGGATTAATTGATTTGTATAATAAATCATAGGCTTATATTTTCGTATTAGCGTTTTATTCCGTGACACTGAGGTTTATTTCTTACAAAAAAGAGACGTTATTTCTTACAAGCTTTTTTATCAAGAGGTGTCGACACGTGCTACTTCAGGTAATTATTACAGTGATTAGCGCTATTTGTAAAGAGTGATTAAACTAATAAAGTAAGCGAGTGATATTCTTTTTTTTTACGACCATCATTCATTCTTTTTTTCCTCTCGATGGAATGCCATTGTCTTTTTATAATAGGCCGTCCCTAAAATAGCAATAAAAAGATAAGAAATTTTATCGCGTCAAACGGCTCGGATGATGAATTGTTTCATCAGGGTTGATTTTTTTATCCACAAAATCCGGCGATTTTCGGGTGTACGCTTGTTGCAATATGTGATCTAGTGGGAGCTGTAATGACTTTAATACAAGAAGTGTGGTTTGTAGATCACTCTTCGGGAAAGAGATCAATTTCTCCCTAGGGCAGACGAGAGCAACTGTCTTTAGTAAGCAATGCATCATAACGACCTATTATTTTAAAAACGCGATTAT